>JAFRMA010000072.1 GCA_017430925.1 Solobacterium sp.
TCCTCTCTGACGGTAGATAATTGAACCGGCAGTAGCGAACTCACCATCGGCTTTTTTCGCACCAAGTCTGCGGCCTGCGGAATCACGGCCGTTCGTTGTGGAAGAGACACCCATCTTACTTGCGAAGAACTGAATATTTAATGTGTATTTCATGATATTTACACCTCCGTTATTTTAATGAATTCAGAATAAACTTCCTCTATTGTCTTTAACTGATAATACCCTGTAGATAAGATGATCTTCGATGTTTCTGAAGATCCCGGATCCTGGATCTCAAAGCGGTTTTCCCCGACTTTGATCTTACATCCGGCATTCATCTCATCCAGCGCGTTGCATAAGCCATACATGATACAGCTTACTCCTGCGCATACAAGGTCTTTTCCTGCATCATCCATTTCCGCATGACCTTCAACCGTAATCTTACGTATCCTGTCATCTTCTCTGGTGATGTTTACCCGGATCATTTAACCCTCAATTGCTTCGACAAGCAGTTTTGTATACGGCTGACGATGACCCTGTTTACGACGGGTAGAACCCTTCTTCTGTTTGTACTTGAAGATTACGATCTTCTTGTCTTTTCCCTGTTTTTCAACTTTGCAGGTAACCTTGGCGCCTTCGATATAAGGCTTACCGATCTTTACCTGATTGTCAGAAATCAGACATACCTTGTCGATAACAACTTCATCACCCGGTTCAGCAACGATCTTTTCTACAAAGATGCTCTGTCCCTTCTCAACTTTTAACTGCTTTCCGCCTGTTTCGATAACTGCGTACATTCTTTACACCTCCTGCATACTATCTTAAGACGCGCCGTCAAGGGGACATGTACTGTACTTAAACCCTTTCTCGAGCGGTTACAGACCTCCGCAGAGGCAGTAACATAGAGATTATACATAAAACTTTATATCACGTCAAACACTAATCGGTAAAAACTCAAAAGAAGTATTTATACGTACCAGGAACTCGGAAATCAGTTCGATACAGTTTTCCAGATCCTGATAAGAAGCCACTTCTACAGAACTATGCATATACCGTAAAGGAACCGAGACAAGCGCAACCGGGACACCGTTACCGGTCTGTAAGACAGTATCTCCGTCTGTCGCAGTTCTGCCTCCGGCTACTTCGTACTGTACAGGAATATTTTTCTCTTTCGCAATCTCTTCCAGTAGACGATTCATTTTCTTGTTTACCATACCACTTTGACATAATACAGGACCGCCGCCTACTTTCACATCCCCGGTATCGGCAGGATCGGTTCCCGGACAGTCATTTGCCCAGGTCACATCCACGATAACCGCACAGTCCGGCTGTACACGCGCACCCGCAAAATATGCGCCTCTGCCGGTCGTTTCTTCACCTACTGTGGTATTCGCGTAGATTCCGTTGTTACAGCCCTTTTCCTTAGCTCTTCTGGCTGCCTCAAGAATTACAAAGGCACCGGTCTTATCGTCCAGAGCACGGCAGGAAAAACGGTCATTCAGCAGGTGGTGTACAGTGGTATCCGCGCACACGGGATCACCGACAGAGACATACGCAGAAGCTTCTTCTTTGGAAGCGGCACCGATATCGATCAAAAGATCGGAATCTTTCATGTCCCCCTTCTTGGTCAATTCGGAAGTTACGACACCTGCACCTTCGATTTTACGATAACTGATAACGCCATCTTCATATACTTCATGCATGATCTGCATCGGCATACCTACGTAAAGTATCGGTCTTACTCCTCCTGCCTTCTGTACATGGATCATTCCCTGGTCATCAATATACGTAACACGGAAACCAATCTCGTCAATATGTCCGCCAAGCAGGACTTTCATCTCTGCCTCAGGATGAATGACATTGATGACATTACCTACAGGATCAACAAACTGCTGGTCTGCGACGTCTTTCATGTAATCCAGGACATTTCTCTGGTTTGGTTCCTCACAGCCGCTGACCGATACAGTATTTAATAATGTGTACAGAAACTCTTTATTCATAAATACTCCTTAAAATGTATTCTTATCATTCAGATATGCAGGATACAGGATCTCTGTATCTCTTGTTTTACTTCTTGTGAATGCCATTAAGGCAGATTTCGCTGTGCCTCCAGGACGATCATATACGATTCTCAGCGTACTGAGGTAGAGATGATGTTTCTGGGCAGTAAGCAATACCTTCATCAGCTGCGCAGAACGGAAAACCGTATAGAATGTGCCGGTATCGTGCAGTAACCGGTCAACACCGGCAAATAAATCTTCCGTATTCAGATATTCCGTGTGTCTGGCTGCCCGGAGATAAGGGTTCTCATTCTTCAGATGATCTGCTGTCTCATAATACGGTGGATTACATACGACAACGTTGTATGGTATATCCGTAAAGTTCTGAAGACTGGTGCATACAAGGTTTGCAGAAACATGATTCTCTTCAAGATTCTGTCTGCACAGTTCGAGAACCTCCGGAAACAAATCTATACCGGTGATTCCCGCAGGCTTGTGCAAGGAGGCATATAACATCAGTACGCCTTGATTACAGCCGATATCCAGCACACGATGACTGTGTTTCGCTTTCATAAATCTACCGAGAAGAACCGAATCACTGTTGAAATGATACATATCTTCTCCCTGACAGATCGTATACTCTGTAAACGGAAGGTAATCAGGCATCGTTTTCATCCTCTTCCAGCTGGTCCGGTTGTTTTAATTCAAACCAGAATGTTGAACCAACGTTCTTCTCGCTGAATACTCCGTAATTCGCGTGATGCGCATCCAAGATGGCTTTTACGATTGCCAGTCCCAGTCCGGTACTGGAAATACTTCTGGAGAAGGAGGAACTGCTCTTCTGGTATCTGTCCCAGATATGAGGAAGATCTTGTTCATCAATACCTGTGCCCTGGTCAATGACTTCAACACGTACGGTTTCTTCATCTTCTTTACGGTATGCGCGGATCAGAATGGTTTTTCCTTCCGGTGTATGCTTGATGGCGTTGGATAAGAAGTTGTAGATCACCTGGGCGATTTTGGTTTCATCCGCGTATACGGTCAGCAGATCCGGAAGTTCTGTATCAACCGTCAGATGTCCTTCGTTGATCAGGACAGTATTAATGCGTACGATTTCACGGATCTTCATCGCCAGATCAAAGTTCGACAAACGTAGTATGTAATTTCCGGACTGGATCTTGGATAATTCGCTCATATCCGATACAAGATGATTCAGATAATCTGCTTCATCAATGATCACATTCAGGTGTTCTTCCCTCTTCACCGGATTCTCTCCGGAGATATCTTTGATCATTTCAGCATAAGCTTTAATACTGGTCAGCGGTGTCTTGATATCATGGGAGACATTCGCAATCAGGTCTTTCCGCAGTTCATCGATCTGAGATAAACGGGAAGACGCATCATTCAGGGTCTCTGCCAGCTCTCTTGTCTCGGTATATCTGCCGCCGTCAAATTCCGTCGTATAGTCCGCATGTGATAATTTATCCGCTTCTTTCTGCATCTTGATGATCGGATCAGATAAACTTCGGGAGATGATCAGGGAGATCAGTGAAGCCGCGACAATGACGATCAGCATGTACAGCGTGTATTGTTTCGAGAAAAAGTCGACGATGGAATCCAGGGGTTCCAGCGGAGAATTCACGAACAGATAGTAATTCCCGAGATTTGAGCGTATCGTACGTCCGTACACAACCATTTCCTGCTTGGAACGGTCATTGATCAGGTTGATACTGATTTCGTTATTGTTGGATATCAGGTATTCTCTCAGGGTAACCGCATCCTGCATGGATACAGGGGTATCCTGTAATAAACTCACCGGTGTATGGAATACACAACCGGAACCCAGGCTGTCTGCCTCGTAAACGACCTTGCCGTAGTCATTGATGATATTCACACATACGTTGTTGTCTACCGCAACCTGGGTTGCCTTGGTCGCGTTGGAGGTGTTCCCGTTATCGTCAATAATAAAACGTTGTATCTCATTGGATACATACTGTACCGTCCGGATCTGATTGTTACGGTAATACGGCTTGATCAGGGAAAACTGCAGAATCCCCAGAAGAAGCACGATAAAAACCGCAAAAATCAGATAAAAGAACCAGAACTGAAAACGAATACCATGACGGTCAAACTTCAAACTTATACCCCATTCCTCGTACGGTAACGATCATATCTCTGTATCTGCCGAGATTATGCCGCAGCATTTTCACGTGGGAATCCACAGTGCGGTCATCTCCGAAATAATCATAATTCCATACTTCTTCCAGTAACTTTGTACGGGATAAAGCGACATTCGGATGCGCTGTAAGATACAGCAGCAAGTCAATTTCCTTCGGTGTGAGATTCACCTTTTCTCCATCTACGGTGACACTGCGTCCCGGGACATTGATCACCAGACCGTCAAAACGCAGAATATCTCTGGGATTATTCTGTACTTTCTGGGCACGGTCAAGCACGACTTTGATTCGGGCCATCAATTCCTTGGGAGAGAACGGTTTGACCACATAATCATCTACACCTAGTTCAAAACCAAATAATTTGTCATACTCTTCCTGGCGGGCGCTTAACATGATGATCGGGACGTTCTTCATCTGCTTGATCTGCTTGCAGGTGGAAAAACCATCCAGTTTGGGCATCATGATATCCAGGATAATACAGTCATAATCCGAATTACTCACCATGGCAATCGCATCCAGACCGTTGGACGCTTCCTCTGCTTCATAACCATTTAACAATGCATATTCCTTGACTACTTCCCGGATGTTCTTCTCATCATCAACTATCAAAATCTTTGCCATATCTATCCCCACTATTCATAAAAACTTATCTGATCCGGTATACAAGACCCGTCTGTGTTTATTTTACCACGGAATAGAATATATTTCCCTCTCCGCAGTGAATCCGCGTGCTGGGCGAATAACTTCGGCATGACGGTCAGTTCAGCTTCGGCAGTTTCATCGCTGACCTTGACAAAGGCCATCATATCGCCCTTTTTTGTTCTGTGCTGGTGGACTTTTTCAATCATCACAAAGCCGGTGAAATACCCCTGCGTTGTATGTATGCGTGTGAGTGGTTCTGCCTGGATATGATAACCTGCACGGCGTGAGATCACCGGATGCGGTCCCAGACAGAAACCCAGAGCCAGGCGTTCGTTTTCACTGTTCTCATATTCCGTATCCTTACGCCGGATGATCACCGGTTTGGATACCAGGCCAAGATCGATGGATGTCTGCCCGTCGGTTTCAATACGCACCAGTTCGGCATAATTCAGCGCGTCATCCAAAGCATTCAGCAGGGTCTGTCTTCCCTGTCCGAAACAATCACAGGCTCCTGCCTTGATCAGGTTCTCTAATACCTGACGATTGATCCTGACAGCGCTCATTCTGGCAGTAAAATCAAAGAAATCCTGGAAGATCCCTTTTGTTCTTTCCAGCAGAATTGCTGCAGAAGAAGTCTTACCAACAGATTTGATCATGGATAAAGGTAACCGTATCGTGTGATCCAGATAGATATATTCATTCTGACTCTGGTTGACGTCCGGGTACAATACTTCAATACCACGCTTTCTGCATTCATCGATATATTCGCTGGTCTTTCTCTCATCCCCGATCACGCTGTTCAGCAATGCGCAGTAAAACAGTTCCGGATAATTCGCCTTCAGATATGCCATCTGGTAGGCAATCAATCCATACGCAACCGCGTGGGACTTATTAAAGCCATATCCCGCAAACTTCTCGATCAAATCGAATAACCGGGCGGCTACATTCTCATCATAGTGATTATTCATGGCACCGCGGATAAATTCCTGACCGAGTGCGGACATTTCGCTTTCGTTTTTCTTACTGATAGCGCGCCGCAGCACATCTGCCTTGCCTAAGGAGAAGCCGGCAACGATCTCGGCTGTCTGCATGACCTGTTCCTGATAGATCATGATTCCGTAGCTTTCTTCCAGGACCGGTTTTAATTCAGGGACAGGATAAACGATTTTGGACGGATCTCTGCGGTTTTCCAGATACAGCGGGATGTTTTCCATCGGACCGGGACGGAATAAAGCCAGAGCCGCAATGATATCCTCAAAAGAAGATACTCTCATCCTGGCCAGAAGATTCTTCATTCCGTCAGATTCAAACTGAAATACACCTACCGTATCACAATCCCTGAACACTTGATATGTACGGGTATCATTCATCGGAATATTCATGATATTAAAAGATGGATCTTTATCCTGAATACTGCGGATGATGCCGTCCAGAATGGACAGATTCCTTAAACCGAGGAAGTCCATTTTGATCAAGCCAAGATCTTCAAGGTATTCCATCGAATACTGGGTCGTACGTATTCCTTCACCGATCCTCATGGTTGGCAGGATATCCTGTAACGGCAGACGGCTGAACACAATACCTCCGGCATGAACGCTGGTATGTCTGGGAAGTCCTTCCAGCTTCAAGGCACAGCGGATCAGCTGGTCATAACGTTTCTCGGCACGGATCAGTTCCTGCATGCGGGGACTGCGGCGGATTGCGTCCTGGAGCGTGATCTTCGGTGTATTCGGCACCAGTTTTGTGAGCACATCGATATCACGTGCGGGTATATTCATGACTTTCCCGACATCTTTCAGTACCTGTCTGGCACCGAGGGTTCCGAAGGTAATGATATTCGCCACATGATCTTCCCCATATCTCTGGTATACATAATCGATAACTTCCCCGCGGCGGTTATCCGGAAAGTCTGTATCGATATCCGGCATGGTGATTCTTTCCGGGTTCAGGAAACGTTCAAACAAGAGGTTGTATTTTATTGGATCGATCTGTGTGATTCCA
>JAFRMA010000073.1 GCA_017430925.1 Solobacterium sp.
CAGGTTAATAACTTTTGCGTAGCACCCGCCTTCAAAGTTGAAGACACCGTTGTCATCCCAGCCGTGTTCGTCATCACCAATCAACAGACGCTTAGGATCTGTGGACAGGGTTGTCTTACCTGTTCCGGAAAGACCGAAGAAGATCGCTGTGTTCTTGCCTTCCATATCTGTGTTGGCAGAGCAGTGCATGGAAGCGATACCCTTCAGCGGCAGATAGTAGTTCATCATGGAGAACAGACCTTTCTTCATTTCACCACCATACCATGTATTCAGGATTACCTGTTCATGACTTGTAATGTTGAATGCAACTGCAGTTTCGGAATTGAGTCTGAGTTCCTTATAGTTGTCAACCTTAGCCTTGGAAGCTGTATAAACAACGAAGTCTGGTTCGAATCCTTCCAATTCTTCCGCTGTCGGCTGAATGAACATATTCTTAACGAAATGTGCCTGCCATGCGACTTCCATAATGAAGCGGATTGCAAGACGTGTATCTTTGTTTGCGCCGCAGAATGCGTCAACAACAAACAGTCTCTTACCGGATAACTGTTTCTGGGCAAGTCCCTTCAGAATATACCAGTTCTCTTCACTGAGCGGGTGATTGTCATTCGGATATTCCGGGCTGTTCCACCAGACAGTATCCTTAGAGTTTTCATCCATGACAATGTATTTGTCCTTAGGAGAACGACCGGTATAAATACCTGTCATAACGTTGATTGCGCCGAGTTCTGTCAGCTGACCTCTGTCATAGCCTTCCAGATCCGGTCTGGTCTCTTCTTCGAACAGGAATTCGTAAGAAGGGTTGTAAATGATTTCTTTTGCGCCGATAATTCCATACTTTTCCAAATTGATTTCTGCCATTAATATTACCTCTCTTCTAATTCAGGCATGAATTACAGCATAAATAACATACTGTAAATCAAATGTATTGGAATAACCCAAACTTCCACAAATATTATACATTAAGTGTTTGATAAAAGAGTAACAAACTTTTTTTTCTATTCTTATAACAAATCTTTATTTATTCTAAATAACTATGAATGAATTTCAAACATGTCTCTCGGGAACAGAGACAAGGATTCTGCGCCGGTCTCGGTAACCAGCACCATATCCTCTACACGCATGTACATTTCACCGGGGAACATCATCTTCGGTTCGGAACAGAAGACCATACCAGGTAACATCACCTCATCTTCCAGGTCTGTCAGCATCGGGAATTCGTGACAGTCAATACCGATCTGATGACCGTTCATCCCGTGTTTCTGTACACGGAAGTACTGGCCGTAGCCGTGTGCCTCAACATAGTCCGTGATCATCTTGTAGGTTTCATTTACATTTGTCTTATACGGTACGATACTGTTGATCATATTGACCTGGGCATCCTGGAGCACCTTGTATCCTCGTTTGATGTATTCCGGCGCTTTGCCCCAGTAAAGTGTTCTGCCCCAGTCGGAACAATATCCATCCTTGACAAATCCGATGTCAAACGCGATCCCGGTATTCGGCAGGAGGCGGTTTGTACGGGGGAAGTCATAATTCTGTTCCGGAGTAAATGTGCCTCTGGTCTTGAAACCGATCGTCGGCGGGAAGGAGAAATCTTCCATACCATTTTCCATGCAGTAACGCATTAACATATCTTCGGCTTCAGCCATGGTCATTCCTTCGGTAAAGTGTTCTGCCACATACATGATTGCCTGATCGGTGAATCTTGCCATGTAACGCAGCTGTTCGATTTCCTGCGCATCCTTGACCTTACGCAGATCCTTTAACAATAACTCCGCATCCACGGCTTCCGCTTCCGGATCCAGGTCTTTTACAGCTCTCTTCAGCCAATCCGCGCAGTCGCCGCCAATACCAATCTTCTTCCCCTTAACAAAGAAAGACAGGGTATCTTCCATCTGGTCAAAGTAGGAAGTAATGACTTCACATCCCGGGAAATCATCTTTCAGACGGGGGATACATACGATCTTACAGTCACCGTCAGCCGACAGCCAGAGTACTGCCTCAGGAAGAATATGAGAAGACCTGTATCCTCCGATATTATTCATACAACTTCTCTGCCAGAAATACTTTGTACACTCACTGACATACTGGAGATTAGGCCCGGTCGCATATAACACTCCGTCCAGTCCGGCTTCACGGATCACATTTAAAATTCTCGTTCTGCGTTCACTCATGATACATACCTCACTTCTTTGAAATCAGTATAGTCTATAAATAATCGATGAAAAAGAAAAAGTAAGAGATCTCTCGGGTATAATATACGTATGAAAAGATGCCCTTATGCCAGACAATGCGGAGGATGCCAGTACCAGGGAATACCCTATGAGGAACAGCTGAAACGCAAACAGAAAAGATCAGAAGAACTGTTGGGATCCTTCGGAAAGGTAGAACCTATCATTGGCTCGGACCCTTATCTGCAGTACCGGAATAAAGCCCAGATCAGTTTCATGTCTATGAATAAGAAGATCCTGATGGGAAACTACATGACCGGTACACACAGGATCGTAGAGATAGAACAGTGTGAACTACTGCCGGATCTGACAAATGAGATCTTCCGGACGATCCGTGAACTGTTACTCTCTTTTCGCCTGTCTGTGTTCAACGAACATACGATGGAAGGTTTCCTCAGACATGTGTTAATACGTACAGACAGCAACGCAGAGAAAGCCATGGTTACATTGGTGACCGGCACAAAGATATTTCCGAAGAAGAAAGACTTTCTGAAAGAATTACTGCGGAGACATCCACAGATCATCTCTGTGATACAGAATGTGAATGCCAGACATACCAGTATGATCCTGGGAGATTACAGTATGGTTCTGTATGGGAAAGGGTATATCGAGGATGAACTCTGCGGGTACCGCTTCCGTATTTCCCCGGAATCGTTCTATCAGATCAATCATGCGCAGACAGAAAAACTGTATGCCTCAGCGATCCTGGCCGCAGATCCCAATCCGCAGGATACGGTACTGGATGCGTATTGCGGGATAGGGACGATCGGCATATGCCTGGCAGAGAAAGTGAATAAAGTCATCGGAGTGGAAATCAACAAGCAGGCGATCCGGGATGCCGGAATAAACGCGGAAATCAATCACCTGGAGAATACGGTATACTTTGCGGAAGATGCCGGAGAATTTATGCGCAAGCATTCGAAACAGAAAGATATCGATACGGTAATCATGGATCCTCCGAGAGCAGGTGCAGATAAAGTGTTCTTGTCTTCCCTGGTACAATTGAATCCGAAGAAGATCGTATATATCTCATGTAACCCGGAGACACAGAAAAGAGATCTTCAGTATCTGACTGCCAGGGGGTATAAAGTGGGATTGATCCAGCCGTATGACCTTTTCCCGATGACAGAACATATAGAATCAGTAGTAAAACTCACCCGGACAAGGTCGTGAGTAAAGAAATATTAGAAGATTGATAAACCGGGACCTGATAAGAAGAGGTTTGTAGAGGAGGGTAAATGAAACAGGATCATATATATCTGTATGTTGGACTTGCGTGGATGGCATGTTGTATTTATCAGTTAAAGAACAACAATATGTTTATGTTTGTTACTTCTGCCATCCTATCAGTACTGTTTTTTCTTTTGGCAGTTTATAAAAAGTCCCATAAATAACATATCTGAAGCGATTACGTGAAGTATCCTGATATGACAAGAATACAGGATACTTTTAGTATAACTGTTAAGGGAACTTACAAATTCCAGTGTAAGATTATTCTTTCAAATGTCTGACCAAAATCAGGTAAAAAAACGAATTGCTGTACTATACAACAATTCGTTTTCTTATCTTGATCAACGAATTTTATGCCCAGGGATTCTCTGTCGGGTAGGGCAGGTTCTTCGGCTGGTTATACGCGATATCCTGTACACCCAGGTACTTGAACACTTCAAAGAGAGTCTTGCCGTAATGACCGAAAGCTACTGCACCATGGTGAGGATAACGTTTCTGGATCAGTACATGACGATAGAAACGTCCCATTTCATGGATAGCGAAGATACCGATACCGCCGAAGGACTTTGTCGCTACAGGCAGTACCTCACCCTCCGCAATGTAGGAACGGAGATTGCCTTCGGAATCACACTGAAGACGGTAGAAGGTGATCTCACCCGGCGCAATGTCGCCTTCCAGAGTACCGCGGGTAAAGTCAGGCTCAGATCCTTCCGGTTCCAGTAAACGGTGCTGGATCAGCTGGTATTTTACTGCTCTGTCTGCGCACATCTTGCAGCTTGGTGTGTTGCCGCAGTGGAAGCCCATAAAGGTATCCGTGAGGGTATAGTCGAATTTACCCTTGATATTCTCTTCCCACATCTTTGCAGGAACAGAGTTATTGATATCGAGAAGGGTTACCGCATCGGCAGATACACAGGCACCGATATACTCACTGAGGGCGCCGTAGATATCTACTTCACAGCTTACAGGAATACCGCGGGAAGCCAGGCGGCTGTTTACGAAGCAAGGTTCAAAGCCAAACTGCTGTGGGAAGGCAGGCCAGCACTTATCCGCAAATGCTACATATTTTCTTGCGCCTTTGTGAGCTTCTGCCCAGTCCAGAAGTGTAAGTTCGAACTGGGCCATACGTTCTAACAGATCCGGGAAATACCTGCCTTCACCCATCTCTTTTGCCATATCTTCACAGACAGCAGGAATACGTTCATCCCCCGCATGTTCTCTGTAGCTGACAAGAAGATCCAACTCGGAGTTTTCTTCAATTTCTACACCAAGCTCATACAGACCTTTGATCGGAGCGTTGCAGGCGAAGAAATCCTGGGGTCTGGGACCGAAGGTAATGATCTTGAGATTCTTTACACCGATGATTGCTCTTGCGACAGGGACAAAGTCCGCAATCATTTTTGCGATATCTTCGGCTGTGCCAACAGGGTATTCAGGAATATATCCCTTGAGATGACGCATACCCAGGTTGTAGGAACAGTTGAGCATACCACAGTAGGCATCACCACGACCGTTGATCAGGTCACCGTCACCTTCTGCTGCCGCCACAAACATGCATGGACCGTCAAAATGTTTGGCAATCAGGGTTTCCGGTGTTTCCGGACCGAAGTTTCCGAGGAATACGACAAGAGCATTACAGCCGGCAGCGTTTACGTCTGCCACGGCTTTCAGCATGTCTGCTTCATTCTCTACAGTAACGGGGCATTCATACATTTCTCCCTTGTAAGCGGTTTTGATGGCCCCTCTGCGCTTGATGGAAAGACCGATGGGGAAGCAGTCACGGCTTACGGCGATGATGCCAAGCTTGACTTCAGGAATGTTTGTCATATCAGTTCTCCTTTGTTTCTATATCTATATTAACGCCTCGAATACCAATCCAGGCGCCGGATTTTGCTTCACTTGAATCCGGGTGAGCTAACAGCCATTTATTGCGTGCCCACAACAGTTTATCTTCATCGTTCTTCGGGGTGATTTCCGGCTTTTCGGTGTTTGTCCCAAGAGGAAGGACTACAGCTACACGGAAGCTGGTTTCCGCATTGGTCTGGCATGGCGCGTAATGCAGCGTTGTCGCATACACTTCCACCGGTACACCGGCAGGAACGAGGAAGGCTTTCACCAGACCTGTATCCAGCACGTTATCTTCAATTTCGTCCTGCTTTGCCAGAAGGAGGATGAAATCCTCTGTACCTACATTGACTTCACTATCCCGGTGATACTCCAGACAGTTAAGCTTTGTGTTATATCCCCAGCACATGCCCAGTTGTACAGGCATACCTCCGTAAGCACACTCACGGAAGTCCTTCATGATATCACAGGCTTCCAGACTTTCAATGGATGGTTCATAGGCTGTACCGGTCTCGGGAAGGGGAATCTTCTTCATCGCTTCCAGCAGTTCTGCTGTATCGTAACCGGAAAGGACTTTGCCGTAGGATTTAAACTCAGAATCATAAACAGATAAGATCTTCATCACTTTATCTCCTTTCACTTAATGCCTTGAAAAGAGGCTTCATCGTCGGATAGATCATCTGGAATTGACGATAACGTTCTTCATAACGTGAAGCAATCTCAGGATCAGGCAATACAGACTCTTTAACATGGATGAGCTTTGCGTCGCATTCGTTCACACTGGTATACGCTCCGCATCCCACCATGGCCAGCATTGCGGCACCGTAACCCGGACCTTCCTCCGTCTGCGGGATATCCAGACGGATATTCAGTACATTGGCCAGAATCGTCCGCCACAGCAGGCTCTTCGCACCGCCACCGCATAACATGGAATGATCAAGAACAAGACCAAGAGATTTGGCGACCTCAAAGGAATCACGGATAGCAAAGGCTACACCTTCCAGAACTGCCTGCATAAGATCAGCACGGGAGGTATCCATGGTCATCCCGATAAAGCAGCTGCGGGCATCTACATCGTTAATAGGACTGCGCTCTCCCATCAGATATGGCAGGAAGAACACATGATTGCGTCCCAGAGCTTCTTTTGTTATATCTGCTTGTTCAGCAGTGTAGTCATTTGTTTTCAGTACCTGCTCACAGAACCACTTGTTACAGCTGGCGGCAGAAAGCATGCATCCCATCAGATGCCAACCTCCATCCGCATGGGCAAAAGCATGCAGGGCATTGTTCGGGTCGACGCCGAATTTCTCCGAGGAGATGAATATCGTGCCGCTTGTGCCAAGAGAGATATTACATCCGCCTTCTCCGACAACACCTGTACCTACCGCAGCTGCCGCATTATCTCCTGCACCGGCAACGACTTTTACATCTCCGCGCAAACCAAGAGCACCCGCAATCTCCGGCCGGACAGCACCTATAACATCGTAACTTTCAAAGAGGGAAGGCATTTGTTCCTCACTTATACCGCAGATATCCAGCATCTCCTTTGACCAGCACTTATGCTCCACGTCCAGCAGAAGCATGCCGCTGGCATCCGAGTAGTCACAACTGTGAACGCCTGTAAGCTTATAGTTGATATAGTCCTTGGGTAACATGATCTTTTTGATTCTGGCGAAGTTCTCCGGCTCGTGCTTTTTCAGCCATAAGAGCTTCGGGGCAGTAAATCCCGCAAAAGCGATGTTTGCGGTCATGGCAGAAAGCTGATCTTTACCGATGACATTGTTAAGGTATTCCACTTCATCACCGGTACGGCCGTCATTCCAGAGAATCGCGTCACGGATGACTTCATCTTCGTCATCCAGAATAACAAGTCCATGCATCTGTCCGCCGCAGCCGATACCTTCCACCAGGGTGGTATCAGTTCCGTCCAGAAGTTCCTCAAGACCAATCAGGCAGGCACTCCACCAATCCACGGGATTTTGTTCTGCCCAGCCAGGCTGAGGGAAGAAAATCGGGTATTCTTTCGTCACCGTTTTTCTGATCTCGCCGCTTTCGTCCACCAGTAAAAGCTTGGTGGCGGAAGTGCCCAGATCAATGCCAATATATTGTTTCATCGTCTTACATCCTTTGAATTCATCATACTATTCTGTACCAGGATAGTAAATTGTTTATCTTCTACAGTTATTCTTATCAAGATTAGTCTGTGACTGAAGTACGCATTCATCCTGCAACTCACATGTTATAATTCTTAAGAATATATATGTAGTTTATCTGCGGCTTTTTTTCGTCTGCTGATGTTTCTATAAGGGAGGTTAGAAAATGAGAAAAAAAGTTACTATATTTGCTTTAATCAGTGTACTGATTACTGCTTTAGCAGCCTGCACAAGTAATGAAAAGAAGAGTGTGTTTGACATGATCCGTGAAAGTCCGGTCGCAAAGCTTCTCTTGCCTGACGGTTCGAAGACAATTGTGGACAGTGAAATCTCGTCACTTCATTCCTTTGCGGATCTGAATATACAACAATCAACCATGGAACCTGCTGATAAAGAAGAAGACTGGTTATACCGGATCATCTGGAATCCGTCCGAAAAGGTAAAAGGTGCTGAAGAAATCATCGTCTCCTTTCACGAGGATTATGTACAGATCAATACAGAATACTATCTGCCTGAAAAGGATGTTTCTTATCAAAGTATTCTGGAATGGGCAGAAAGTAAATTCACCTATTTTATGGAATAGATGAATAATAACTGATCAGGTGTTTGCATGAATATAATCAATACTTCTGCAGGTATTCTATCCGTGTTTGAACAAGGCGGATTTGACCTTGCCAAATGGGAAGAATACATTGACACATACGTCCCGGGCGCAAAGGAACTGTGTCTTGCGGACAGGGATGAATGTATCGCTGCCGGTTATTCCTGGGAAGGGGATTATCTGCCGGTATTGAATGCTGTTATGCAGAATGCGGAACAGCGTGAGGAAGTGATTCGCTCTTTCTTCAGTGTCACAGACCATCTTGAACAGCGAATCCTGGATAGATTTGGAAGAACTCTGGAAGTGGATGTGATCGTGTATCTGGGACTATGTAACGGTGCCGGCTGGGTCACCACAATCAACGGAAAAACCGTAGTCCTTCTCGGTATCGAAAAAATCATGGAACTCAACTGGCAGGATACAGACAACATGACCGGGTTGATCGTTCATGAACTAGGCCATGTCTATCAGGCTCAATACGGAGTCCTTCACAGAGAATTTAAGCAGTTGGAGGATCATTTCCTCTGGCAGTTATTTACCGAAGGGATTGCCATGGTGTTTGAACAGGAAATCGTTGGTGATCCTGAGTATTATCATCAGGATGTCAATGGCTGGAAACTATGGTGTGACCAGAACGCAGAATTGATCCGGCAGTCTTTCCACAACGATATCCGGCACATGACGAAAGAGAATCAGCGCTATTTCGGCGATTGGGTACGCTTTGAAGGATATGGGGATACAGGATACTATCTTGGGACACGCTTTGTGCGCTTCATGATGGAGACAAATGATTTGGATCGTATTATCAAATACAGTGTTGAAGAGGTCAGAAAAAGTTTTGAACAGTTTATGCAGATACATCTGTAAAGTATGAACAGTTAAATACAGGATATAGTAAAAAGGCGAGATTTACCGAAAAGGTGGTGGGTATTATGATCATCAATACCGGGCAGAGAACAGATATTCCCGCGTTCTATGCCAAGTGGTTTGCGAACAGGTTAAAAGAAGGTTTTGTCTGTGTCCGCAATCCCTATAATCCGAATCAGGTCAGCCGTTACCGCCTAGATCCTGCAGTGGTGGATGTGATCGGTTTCTGTACAAAGAATCCTGAACCTATGTTCCCGTACATGGATTTACTGAAGGATTACGGGCAGTACTGGTTCGTTACCCTCACATCTTACGGAAGGGATATTGAACCGAATGTTCCGGATAAACATCGCCTGCTTGAAGACTTCAAAAAGCTGTCCGCAATCGTCGGTGTAAACTCCATCGGCTGGCGTTACGATCCGATCTTTATCTCAGAACGATACACAATGGACTATCATCTCCGGGCTTTTCAGCAGATTGCGGAGGAACTTTCCGGTTACACAGAAACCGTAGTGATCAGTTTTATTGACTTGTATCCGAAGGTAAGAAAGAACTTTCCGGAAGCACAGGAAGTTACCAGAGAACAGCGTCTGACACTGGGAAAGGAAATCATCAAGATTGCGTCGGAGCACGGTATGACCGTCAAGCCATGTGCAGAAGGGGATGAGCTGTCTGTCTATGGGGCTGACTGCAGCGGATGTATGAAGATCAGCGATTACGAAAAGGCTATAGGAAAGCATCTGAATGTACCGAAAAAGAAAGGTGCCAGGGAAGCGTGTGCCTGTTATCTTTCCTGTGATATCGGTGCCTACAATACCTGTAAACACCTTTGCAGATACTGTTACGCAAATACAGAACCTTCAAAAGTACTTGCACAGAGCCGTCTTCATGATCCCAAATCTCCGTTTCTGATCGGTAATTATAAAGACGATGATCTGATTCATGACGTTCCCCAGAAGTCCTGGGTAGATGTACAGACAAGTCTACTGCTCTGAATGAGCATTCTACTCCGTGTACAGGGACATACCAGTTTTCAGTATGCGTGATTATTCAGAATAACCTCTGTTTGATAAAAAGCATTATGCTACTATAGAGTTATGAATGACAGAACTATAAGTAAAAGAGAGCGTTATTTTCTGATTGCTGCATCCGCAGTGATTTTTCTTCTGCCATTTATACTTGTCGGAATAAAAGAAAACATCTTCATGGATGAAGCGCTATCCCTGACATGCACGAATTTATCACCCGAGGAATTTCAGTCAATTGACGGATGGAGCGGAACACCAGATGCCTTCTTTACGATGATCTTCGGCACATCACAGCCATTTCAGTACAGGCAGGTATATTTAAATGCGACAGAGGATGTTCATCCGCCGTTCTATTTTTTCCTTCTTCATACTGTTTCATCGTTTTTTCCGGGACGATATTCATTGTTGTTCCCGGTGGTGATTAACGCTGTTTTCGGGGTTGGCATACTCTGGATGTTTCATGGTATCCTCCACCTGCTGATCAAGGGAGAAGAGGCACGTATGGTCTGTTGTTTATTCCTGCTTGTTTCTGCTGCCCTCTGGAATGATTTATCTTTTCTCCGGATGTATGTCATGTCAGGTTTCTTTGTTACTGCTCTGACTTATCTGCTGCTCAGCCTCGATCAAAAGCCAAAATACTATAAAATCAGGTTGTTCCTGATTATCTTCCTGGGAATCATGACACATTATCATTTCCTAATTTATCTTTTTGGAATTGGTGTTGTATATCTTATTGTTCTTATGAGACGCAGAGAGTATGACTTGATCCGGGAAAGTATTCTTGTGGCTGTTTCAGGGATACTGTTGTCAGTTGTTTCGTTTCCGGCAATCTTCCGGCAGATTCTCTCTTCCAAACGGGGAGTGGAAGCACAGGTAAATATTCTTGAACTAGGAACTTATCCGGGACGGATCTTGTTTTTCCTCAGATCTTTTGGAGAGGATTTCTTTGGTGTAGGATGGTTTGCCGCTGTTGTGATCGTTATCACAGGAATGATTCTGATCTATCTGTTCAGACGCGGCAAGGAAAGATTCCATGAGAAAGTGCTTCTGGTACTGTTCCCGCAGATTTTCTTCTTTATTCTGGTGAGTCTGACCGTGCGCTTTTCATCCCTTCGGTATATGTATCCCATCTACCCGATGTTTCTGATCCTTTGTTGTGTTGTTGTATATTACACTACTGTGAGGATCCGTGGTATGGAGCGTCATTCCGTAAAGATTCTTGCGGGCTTTGTGCTTGCTGCTTCGTTATTCTCATTCTTCAGTAATCGTTTTCCTCATCTTTATCGCGGAGATGCGCAGAAGAGAGAGGTGTTGTCCGGATACCGTGATCTTGACTGTATCTATTTATATGCGGAAGAAGGGGAGTACGCTGCTCTGTACGCGGATTGTGAAGAAGTGAAGTTATATAAGACGCTGACGGTGATGAAACTGTACAGCGATACATCGGTGAATGAGGATCTTGCGGAAAAAGAGCGCCTGATGATCGTCATTGATGACGGGTGGTTTTATCAAAGTAATGATCCTGCAGAAGTCATACGGGATTTCTGTGAAGAACATGATCTTCCGGCAAATGTTACAGAGATCGGCAAGTTTTCCAATGACACACGTACATATTTATGTAGTAAAGGAGAATGACCCGGAAAAATTGAACAACGTGATCATTACTGCTTATGATGAACTTTATGATAGAATTCTTGATGGTCTGACTAAAGATTACGCGATAACGGAGAAAGAGGTAACTATGGCAAACGATACTGTATATACAAAAAAAGCACTGTTCCTGGACCTGGACGGAACCCTCCTGGATGACAAAAAGCAGATCTCTGATACAGACAGAGCCGCAATCAACAGGATGTTACAGGAAGGCCATAGTGTGATCATTGCGACAGGACGTCCGCTTTCCAGTGCCTGCGCACAGGCAGAAAAACTCGGATTGACCGGAGAGGGGTGTTACCTCATCTCATATAACGGAGGAATACTCTATGATACAGCGCACCAAACGGTGATTTATAAAAAAACGATTCCGTTTGCCGCCGTATCTGCTGTTTTTAACGAAGCAGTCAGAAGAGGCCTGCACATCCAGACGTATGACGGGGAAGATGTGGTAGCTTTACCCGCCGGCAACGAAGAATTCCTGAAGTATTATGAAAAGAATACAGGTATGCATTACCACTATATTCAGGATCTGAAAGAACTCACGGATGAACCGGTAAAAATGCTGATGATCGATCTGGAACATCCGGAACGTCTGGAAGAGATGCGCGGATGGATTGCCGCTTTTGAGGGAGAATATCTCGATTCGTTCTTCTCCAGTGCTACGTATCTTGAAATCGTAAGTAAGGGTCTGAACAAGGGAGACGCCTTGCGTCAGATGGCGTCACTTATTGGCGTACCCATGGAGAATACGATTGCGGCAGGGGATGCAGCCAATGACCTTGCGATGATCCGGGCAGCGCATACCGGTTGTGCCATGGCAAACGCCACAGAAGAAGTCAAAGCTTCCGCGGATTATATTACCCAGGCAGATAACAACCACAGCGGTGTAGCAGAAATCATTGAACGCTTTGTTCTTTAATTCTTTGTGATAAAATAAACAAATTGATTGCACAAGTGAGAGAGAACTGTTATACTGTATTCGCAGGAAATCGGACGTCATGACATCTGATGTCATATAAATCATCATTTTCTTTGATTGCTCTGATACCAGACTGGAGTTTATTTATTATGGAAAGCCAAATGATTATACAGACAGAAACTCTTTCGGAAATCGTTGCGGAAAAAATAACAGAAATCATCAAAAGCAGAGGTCTTGTTGCCGGAGATCAGATTCCTACCGAACTTGAGCTTATTGAAATGCTGGGTGTAGGACGCAGCTCGGTACGAGAAGCAATCAAGACTCTGGTCTCAAGAAATGTATTGGAGATCCGGAGAGGGAAGGGAACCTTTATCTGTCAAAAACCGGTACTTCCCGAAGATCCGCTTGGTTTATCCTTTTCTCCGGACAAAGTCAAAACATACAAGGATCTGCTTGCGGTACGGATGGTGCTGGAACCGTGGATGGCAGGTGAAGCTGCCAAAAAAGCAACAGAAGAAGATATCAGAAAAATCTATGATCTCTGCGGAGAAGTGGAAAGACAGATCTTAGCCGGAGAAGAGCATATGGAAAAGGATAGGGAATTTCATACTGCTATCGCTGAGAGTACCAAAAATGAAGTGATTCCCGCGATCATTCCGCATATCATTAAATCCGTAAGTTTGTTTATCGAGATGACACATAACACACTTGGCAACGAAACAATTGAAACACACAGAGCAATTTGTGAGGCTATCGCAAGGCATGACAGTGCAGCAGCAGAAAGAGCCATGAGGAATCATATACGGTATAACGAAGAAGCAATCGGTATAAAACATTAAATCCTCTATGGAATAATTCAACTCCTTTTTCCCTGATGGATAAAGCAGAATTCATCTTGATGGAAGAGGAGTTTTTTTATTCTTTTCGTAAAGTAACAGGCCTGAAAACCGGTATATAACTTTGATGATACTTATATTACAAAAAGAAAATGTAACCGCTTACTTTCGGTGCTTGACATCTGTGGCATAACATATATGATGGAATTGTGAAAACAAAAGAGGAAGAATAATCTTTCCTTCAAATCTTTGCGTATAATACATATCTGCAAATAGATTATCCGGTTTGTTGTATTTTTGCGTTTATGGCAAATCCGGTACCTGAAAACAAAACTTACACCTAATCTAAACATCTAAAAAATCGTGCTTGATTATCTAGATGTTTTTTCTTTCCAGGCAGAACTGTCAAATAGGCGGTCAGGGAAGAACAGTGTCCGGCAATCACGCAGGATCATAAAGCATTAATATACATCATTTAGCAATTGACAGCGCTTACATTACAGTTTATGATGGTCTTGTCAGACGTCAGATGTCTGATGACGGACGTCAGATGTTACGCCGGAGAAAGAGAGGTTGGATGGATGGCTTTATTACAATTCACTTTTGAAAGTCAATACTTACATAACAACACAATGATTTCTGTGATTCTGCCGGATAGACCCCACAGTGTTGATGCTGAGGATTTTTATACCAACGGTAAGAAATACAGAGTTTTATGGCTGCTTCATGGTACATACGGAGATCACTCTGACTGGGTCAGAAAGAGTATGATTGAAATCTATGCCCGTGAGAAGAACCTGATCTGTGTTATGCCCAGTGGTCTTAACGCAGACTATGAGAACTGGCCTGGTTTCGGCCTTGGCTTCGATATGGATTCCTTCCTGGTGAAAGAACTCATGCCGATGATCTACAACTGGTTCCCCGCTTCTTCGAAGAAAGAGGACAACTATATTGCCGGTCTCTCCATGGGAGGAAGAGGATGTCTCAAATATCTGCTGAAATATCCGGAACTCTTCGCATCAGGGGCTGTTCTTTCTGCTTCTCCGCGTCCGGTGGAAAACATTGACTGGGAAGGTACACAGAAAGGCGAACATATGCAGAGTATGTCAAATCTGCGCTTCCGCAACCAGGTTGCAAATGCCGGCGGTAAAGAGGCATACCTGCGTGACTACAACTTTTTCGACAAAGTATTTGAAATGCATAAAGCCGGAACACTTCCGAAGATGATCTTCGGCTGCGGCGATAAGGACTTCGGTTATGACGCCTTCTGTTACTTCAGAGATAAATGTAAGGAAGAGGGCGTACCGATCGAATTTGATGAGATGCCGGATTTAGGCCATGAATGGCGTTTCTGGGATCCGTTTATTCAGAAAGCTTTCAGATTCTGGGGCTTTGAGACAGACGAGGAAACCAAGAAACTTCTGTAATTGTCTTGTTGCTAAGAATCTGAGAACTATAAAAATAGGAGGAAAATATGAAAAAATTCTTATCTTCATTGTCAGCGTTAGCACTTGCTGTTACGTTGACAGCATGCTCCGGCGGAGGCAGCGCAAGCACCCCTGCAGCGAGTGATGCACCTGTAAACGACGGACCGAAAGAAATCACCGTTACAACATCTAACAACGGTTGGGATCTTTCACCTTTCGGTGCTGACACCGGAACACGTTATGTCACCTGGAACAACATCTACGATGTGCTCTGCGCACGTGTTGAGTTCGGTGATGACGTAGACGATCTGGAGATGGATATAGCCAAGAGCGTTAAGATTTCCGATGACGGCCTGACAGCAGAAATCGAAATCTATGACTATGTCAAAGACAGCAAGGGTAATCCGATCACAGCCAAGGACGTAGAAGAATGCTATAACTATGCAATCACACTTGGCGGACGTTCTACCTTTACTCTGGTAAACCAGTTCATGGAAAGCATTAAGGCTACTGGTGACTATACACTGACACTGAAACTGAAGAAGCTCTCTGCCGGCGCCATGGCTACCTGCCTCTCTGTAATCCCGATCTGTAACTGGGAATGGTTCAATACTGCAGATGATGTTGAAAAGACAACAAATCCTGCATGTACAGGTCCTTACTACATTGATGACATGGTTATGGACTCCTACATCACTCTGAAGAAGAGCGATTACTGGCAGACCGATGATTCTCTGAGAACATACATGGGTCATCAGCCGTTTGACACCATTTACTACAAGATGATGACAGAACCTTCCATGAGAACTGTTGCTCTTGAAAATGGTGAAGTAGACGCTGCGGATATCAGTGCTGCTGACATCAAGTTCTTCATGGATGACAACGGAAAACCGCTGGAAGGCTACAATATCATGCAGTATGCAGGCGGCGGATATACAGCTCTGATGTTCAACTGCGCTCCGAATTCCGGACCTCTGTGGAACAACAAGGAACTGAGACAGGCAATCTGCTATGCCATCGATAACAAACAGGTAATGTATGGTGCTGACCAGACAGATGAAACAGCGCATGTTCTGAAAGACTTCTGCGACAGCATTGCCGGTGACTATCTCACAAAGTGGGACAGCGAAGACTACTATGATTACAACCTGGATAAGGCAAAAGAACTCTTCGCACAGTCCGGATACAAACCTGGTGAACTGAAACTGAGACTCCAGATCATCAATGGTGCAGCAATGAACTCTGCAGCAACAGTTATCCAGAATGAACTGGCAGCCATCGGTATTGAAGTTGAGATTCTCCCGTATGACCTGGCACTGTTCGCAACCTATAAGATGGACTTCACACAGTGGGATCTGCTGATGGACTCCTATTCCACCAAGGGTTATCTGACCGATGGTTGGAACAGAATCGATCATGGCGACAGAAACGGTGTTGATGACCCGAAACTTCAGGAACTGTTTGAAAACGCAATGTACAACCACACAGACGAAGATCTGGATGCGTTCCATCAGTATCTGAAAGAACAGGCGTATGCAATCGGTCTGTATGCGCAGAACTCCTTCGAAGTTGCTCAGGACAAGATTGTTGAAATGGATCGTGATGGTCTTGGAAGAATCAATGTTCCGGCATTCAAGATCGCGGATGACTACGTAACTGTAGTACCTGCAAAATAGTTTGACGGAAGTATTACTCTATAGGCTTAAGAACCAAACGAGCTATGTAAATCAGGAATGTTACGCGCCCGGATGGGCGCGTAACTATTCAGATAGCTTACTACAGTAAATCCACATGAAGACATTATTCAGAACACAGGAGGAGAATCATTCATGGGAAGATATGTAATGAAACGTATCCTGCAGATCATTCCTATTATTCTGATAGTATCGATTCTTATCTTTGCTATCATGAGCCTGGTACCCAGTGATCCAATCACAATTATCATGTCGCAGACCAGCGCTACTGCAGAAGAAATTGAAGCAGCAAGAGAAGCGGCCGGATATAATGATCCTTTCATGATCCGACTGGGGAACTATCTTAGAAAACTATATCTCCACGGTGATATGGGAAATTCTTTCAAAACCGGATCTCCGGTAATGACAGATCTTCTCAGCAGACTCCCGATCACATTCCGTCTGGCTTTCGGAAGTATTTTCGTCGCAGTTGTGATTGGTATCCCTCTGGGAGTTCTTTCCGCCGTGCGTGCCGGTACACTTACTGACAGAATGACCATGTTCTTTACGCTGATGCTCAATTCCATGCCGAACTTCTGGCTGGCTTTGATGCTGGTACTTTTATTTGCGCTCAGATTGAAATTGTTGCCATCTAACGGTACCGGCGGGCTGGATCACTATATCCTGCCTGTAATCGCCAATTCCATCGGTGCTGTTGCAGGTATTGCAAGACAGACACGTGCCAGTGTCCTTGAAGTTATCCGGTCTGACTTTGTTACCACGGCAAGATCCAAGGGACTCAGCGAAAGAGTCGTAATCTGGAAGCATGCACTTCCTAATGGTCTGATTCCTGTCATTACATCCTGCGGTACTTTCTTTGGAAGACTTCTGGGTGGATCCATGGTCATTGAAATGACATTCTCACTTCCGGGTGTAGGATCTTACATGATCAACGGTATCAATAACAGAGACTATGACTGTGTGCAGGGCGCAATGCTCTATATTGCATTTATCTTTGCAATCACCATGCTTGTTGTAGACCTGCTTTATGCTTTTATTGATCCGCGTATCAAGGCACAGTATGCAGCCGGAAGCGCGAAGAAAGTCAAGAAGGGGGCGACAGCATGAGTATATTGAAGAATAAGACAGCTGTAACAGAAGAGTATCAGGAAAGCTTACAGCCGGGTTCCTTTAAATATATCTGGAGACACCTGTCCCATGATAAAGGAGCAATTGCCGGTATGATCGCAATTTCTCTGATACTGATCATCTGTTTCCTTTCCCCTTACATTTTCAAATATGACTTCGCCACCATTGACATGGTAAATAAGAATGCGAAACCATCGATGGAACATTTGTTCGGATGTGACGAACTAGGCAGAGACATCATGGTCAGAGTCTTCTACGGAGCCAGATATACATTGAGTATCGGTGTATTGTCTACTGCAATCGCTGCTGTCATCGGTGTAGCCCTTGGTGCAATTGCCGGTTATTTCGGGGGCAGATTCGATACTCTGCTGATGAGAGCGCTGGACATCCTGCAGGCTTTCCCGCAGCTGGTGCTTGCTACGCTGGTATCTGCTGTACTTGGACCGGGATTAGATAAATGTATTATTGCTCTGGCTGTATCCGGTATAGCCGGTTATGCCAGAATGATGCGTGCGAATATTCTGAACGTCAGAGGACAGGAATATATCGAAGCGGCAAAATCCATTGACTGTTCAACATCAAGAATTATTACTTCACATGTTATACCGAACGCGATCTCACCGATCATCGTACAGGTATGTATGGGAATTGCTTCGTCCGGACTGAATGCTTCCGCACTCAGCTTCCTCGGACTGGGTGTACAGCCGCCGGAACCGGAATGGGGCGCAATGCTTTCTTCCGCAAGAAATCTGATCCGGCAGTATCCTCATATGGCAATCTTCCCCGGTTTGTTTATTATGATCACCGTCGTCAGTCTCAATCTGATTGGAGACTCACTGCGCGACGCGTTGGATCCGAAACTTAGAGATTAGTAAAGGAGCAGACCATGACACAAGAAAAGAATGATGTAAAGCTTCTTGAAATTAAAGATCTGGAAGTAAGATACAGATCCGGCGGACGTAGTGTTCACGCGGTAAACGGTGTATCCCTGTCTGTAGACAGAGGTGAAATTCTCGGACTTGTCGGCGAGACCGGCGCGGGAAAAACAACTATTGCGAAATCAATTCTCCGTATTCTTCCGGACCATGCGACGCAGAGTGTATCCGGTGAGATACTCTTTGAAGGAGAAGATCTTTTAAAGGCGAAGAAGAACAGGATGACAGCGATCCGCGGATATAAGATCTCGATGATCTTCCAGGATCCGATGACAGCTCTGAATCCGATCATGCCGGTAAATAAGCAGATTGCGGAAGATATCCAGTTACATATGGGTGTATCCAAACGGGAAGCTATCGAACGGGCAAATCAGATGCTTGAGACTGTAGGAATCAGTGCTGACCGTGGCGGAGAGTATCCGCATCAGTTCTCCGGCGGTATGAAGCAGAGAGTTGTCATTGCCATGGCTCTTGCCTGCCGTCCGGACCTTCTGCTGGCGGATGAACCTACGACAGCCCTGGATGTAACGATTCAGGCACAGGTACTGGAACTGATTGCCAACCTGCAGAAAGAACTGAAAACAGCCATGATCCTGATCACTCATGATCTGGGTGTTGTTGCCGGTGTTTGTGACAAGGTGGCTGTAGTATATGCAGGTGAGATTCTTGAATGGGGTACCAAGGAAGAAATCTTTGATTATCCGAAACATCCGTACACAAAAGGATTGTTTGGTGCGCTTCCGGACCTGAGTAAGAAGGTTAGAAGACTATCGTCTATTGACGGACTTCCTCCGGATCCGACCAATCTTCCCCCGGGCTGCCCGTTTGCTCCGCGCTGCCAGAAAGCGACGGATGAATGCAGAGAGGGAACGATAGAATTATCTGAATTGAATCCGGATCATAGAGTCCGTTGTATTCACATTGATTAAGGAGACTGCTATGAGTAATGCATTGATTGAAGTTAAAAACCTGAAAAAGTACTTTAAGTCTCCGAGAGGGACCGTTCATGCGGTTGATAATGTTACCTTCAATATCGAAGAAGGAAAGACCCTGGGTCTGGTCGGTGAATCTGGCTGTGGTAAATCGACTCTGGGACGTACCATCATCCATCTGCTTGAACCGACGGATGGCCAGATATTTTACCGCGGTGAAGATGTAACGCATCCGGATAAGGCCAAACTCAGTGAACTAAGACATGAGATGCAGATCATTTTTCAGGATCCGTACTCATCTTTGAATCCCAGAAAAACCATCAAGGAAACGATCGAAGAACCGCTGATCCTGTCCAAGAAATTCACTGCTCCGGGAGCTTTGGAAGCGGAATCCACCAGGATCATGGACCTTGTAGGTATTGAGAAACGTCTGAGAATGTCATATCCCCATGAACTGGATGGAGGCAGACGCCAGCGTGTAGGTATTGCCAGAGCACTTGCCTTGAATCCGAAACTGGTGGTTTGTGATGAACCTGTATCTGCTCTGGATGTATCGATTCAGGCACAGATTCTCAATCTTTTGATGGATCTGCAGGAAGAATATAAGCTGACCTATCTGTTTGTTACTCACAATCTTTCTGTCGTAAGACATATCTCTCACAGTATTGTTGTTATGTATCTTGGACAGATCGTTGAGATGTGCCAGACAGATGAACTGTTTGAAAATCAGCTTCATCCATATTCCAAAGCACTCCTTTCGGCTGTGCCTACCGTGGATATTCACAACCAGAAAGAGCGCATTATCATGAAGGGCGAGATTACTTCACCGATCGATCCTAAACCTGAATGCCGTTTTGCACAGCGCTGTCCGTATGCGACATCTGAATGTCTGCATGAGATCCCGCTCAGGGAGGTCAAACCCGGTCATTTTGTTGCCTGCGACCGCTGCGAAGAGATTAACGGCCTTTAGTAGAAGTATGTTTCAGGAGGATGACGAAGATGAAACTTAGAGAAAACTGCAAATATGACCTGATGACTGTCACCAGTATGGGTGTAAGGATCACTCCTGTTGACCGCCAGCCGGTGCATGTCAGTAATACATACAAGATGTTCGCCACCAGTGCGGAAAGCAATGTGCTTAATATCTCCGCGTCTTTGGGACTTCGCACAAAAGTATTGACGAAATTCGTGGCGGATAATCCCATTGCGTCATTCATCAAGGCTGAGCTGCGCCGCCGTAACATTGAATTTGAAGGTAAGGATATTCCTACAGGAAATCCCTGGGGATATCGTCATCAGTTCAATATTGCGGACAGCGGATATGGTGTAAGAGCTGCTGTTGTCACCAATGACCGTGCCGGAGAAGTCGGACGCACCCTGAGTGCTGATGATTTTGATCTTGACCGTATTTTCGGTGAAGAAGGATGCCGGATCCTGCACCTGACCGGACTTGTGGCAGCGTTGAGCGAAGATGCCACAAAGTGCTGCCTGGAAGTAGTGAGAAAGGCTAAACAATACGGTACCGTCATCAGTTTTGATATGAACTACCGGGCTAGTTTCTGGGAAGGCAGAGAAGAAGAACTCAGGAAGAGTTTCTCTGAGATTGCCAGTCTTGCGGATATTATGCTCGGAAATGAAGAAGACTTCCAGCTGGCTCTCGGTATTAAAGGACCGGAAGCCGGTGGAAAGGATATTGAGGCTAAGATCGAAGGCTTTAAAGCCATGATCAAGAATGTCAAGGAAGCTTATCCTAACGCACAGGTATTTGCGACAACACTTCGAGAAGCACTCAGTGCGAACAGAAATCTGTGGGGCGCATTAATGCTTGTTGGCGATGAGTGGTATTACGAACCTCAGAGAGAGATTGATATCCTTGACCGTATCGGCGGCGGTGATGGTTTTGCGGGCGGAGCCCTATACGCAATTTTACAGGGTATGTCACCGGAAAAGTGGGTTCAGTTTGGCTGGGCCTGCGGAGCTCTTGTACCGACAATGCTTGAAGACTATGCCTATCCTGTCAGTGAAAAGCAGGTCTGGAATATCTATGCAGGCAATGCAAGAGTAGTAAGATAAGGAGAAAAAATATGGCCGCAACAAAAGTATTGATTAACGGAAACATTCATACTGTAGATGCATGTTTCCGCACCGTACACGCAATGGCAATCGAAGGGGATAAGATCCTCTACGCCGGTGACAATGAGAAAGCACTCAGTTTTGCCGGCAGTGAAACGGTAGTTGAAGACCTGCAGGGTAAAACGGTAACACCTGGCTTCATTGACAACCATGTACATGCGAAGAGTACCGGTTATAACTACAGTCGTATGTCTTGTGAAAATCTCTCCAAGGAAGAGATTCTGGAAGGGATTGCAAAGCTCGCAAAGGAAGCGGAACCAGGCGAATGGATCGTTACAGGCACCGGTTGGGACAATGACTGGTGGGAAGACACAAGTTATCCCTCCATGGAAGAGCTGGATGCGGTTTCTCCGAATAACCCGGTGATTTGTAACCGGAAAGCCGGCGGTGTGACCTGGATCAACAGTAAAGCTCTGGAAGCACTGGGATATTCCGGAATCGATGATCCTGCGCTTGCTGAAGCAAGAATCACAAACCCGGACGGAAAACTCTCCACAGGATGTCTGGTGGGTTATATCCGCAGATTCTTCAATAATTCCGTAGGTACTTCCGAAAAGAATGATATTAAAGCCATGCAGGCCTTACAGGATGGTTTCTTCGCAATGGGTCTGACTTCCTTTACCGAAGCCAGCCTGAACGGAGATGACCTGAAATTCATGGAAAAACTTTATGAAGATGGCACACTGACGATCCGTATGCACGCTGCTGTAGGTAACGCGTTCGGTAACGACAATATTCGTCAGCAATCTTCTGTCGAGTATCTGAAGAAATGCCCGATCGTTGGCGCTTATGGTGACAGGTTCAATGTCCGTACGATCAAGATGATGGCTGCCGGTACTTTCGGATCCAGAAATTCCTGTATGTATGAATCATTTACGGATAATCCGGGTAACTGCGGTACACCTACGATGACAAACGAAGAACTGTATGAAGGAATCAAGTATGGCTCTGAACATGGTATGCAGGTGATGATCCACACGATTGGTGACCTGGATCTTGACCGTGTTCTCGATGCTTATGAGAAGGTCAATGAAGAAACTCCGATCAAGGAACTTCGTCATCGTATTGAACATTTCCAGATCATCCGTGGTAATACTCCGGAAAGGGCAAAAGCTCTCGGTATTATTCCGAGTGTACAGCCTCTGCATGGGCCAAATAGCTCCAACATGGCAGAAAAGTGTCTCGGACCGTTTAGAGCTCCGTATTCTTATCCGATCGGCCAGCTTGCAAAACGTGTAGGTATGATTGCCGGTGGTTCTGATTCACCGGTAGCTAATGCGGCACCGCTTTCCGGTATTCACGCAGCCGTCACACGTAAGAACGATAATCTTCAGCCGGAGAATGGTTTCTATCCGGAGCTTGGCGCCATGGACAGAGAATCTGCGCTTAAAGCATTCACGATCTGGGGTGCTTATGCACAGTTCGGAGAAGAACGCTATGGTTCACTCGAACCCGGCAAATACGCTGATTACGTCGTAATGGACAAAGATCTGCTCACTGTTGAAGCGGATGAGATTCTTAACATCCAGGTGCTTGAAACGGTTATGGGCGGCAAGACAGTATACAAAAAACAATAAGAGTATAGCAGAGGTAATAATATGAAAAAGGCTGATATGGGTCTGATCGGTCTTGCTGTTATGGGCGAGAACCTGGTTATGAACATGGAGTCCAAGGGATTCACTGTTGCTGTATATAACAGGACAGTAGATAAGGTGGATAACTTTATTGCAGGAAGGGCTAAAGGCAAGAACATTATCGGATGCCATAGCCTGGAGGATCTCATAGCAAATCTGGCTAAGCCCAGAAAAGTCTTCATGATGATCAAAGCAGGAAAACCTGTAGATGATATGATTGAAAAACTCATTCCTCTGATGGAAGAAGGAGATATCATCATCGATGGCGGTAACAGTCACTTCCCTGATACTATCCGCAGAACAGCGTATGTAGAGAGTAAAGGTCTTCTGTATATCGGTACAGGTGTTTCGGGAGGCGAGGAAGGAGCATTAAAGGGTCCTTCCATGATGCCGGGTGGTTCTCCTGCGGCATGGCCGTTTGTAAAACCGATCCTGCAGAGTATCTGCGCAAAGGTGGAAGACGGATCTCCGTGCTGTGACTGGGTCGGCGAGAACGGCGCAGGACATTTTGTGAAGATGGTCCACAATGGTATTGAATATGGTGATATGCAGCTGATTTGTGAAGCTTACCAGCTGATGCGCGATGGTCTGGGACTGAGCAACGAAGAGATGCATAAGATCTTCTCTGATTGGAACAAGACAGAACTGGATTCTTACCTGATCGAGATTACAGCAGATATCCTTGCGTATAAAGATGAAAAAGGCGAAAGTACTGTAGATTATATTCTGGATACAGCAGGACAGAAAGGTACAGGTAAGTGGACGGCGATTGCAGCACTGGATGAAGGTGTTCCTCTTACCCTGATTGGTGAAGCGGTATTTGCCCGCTGCCTGTCCGCAATCAAGGAAGAAAGAGTCAAGGCTTCCGGCGTATATCCGAAAACCGTTCCTGGTTTTGACGGGGATAAAGAAGCGTTTATCGAAGACCTTCGCAAGGCTCTTTATGCAAGTAAGATCATCTCCTATGCACAGGGGTATATGTTAATGCGTGACGCTGCTAAAGAATATGGCTGGAATCTTAACTACGGTGGTATCGCGTTGATGTGGAGAGGCGGATGTATTATCCGCAGCGTATTCCTCGGCAAGATCAAGGAAGCTTATGACAAAGATCCGGCACTTAGTAATTTACTGATGGATGATTACTTCTCATCCGTAATCAAGGAACTTGTTCCTTCCTGGAGAAGAATTGCGTCTTACGCAGTATTATCAGGTATCCCCATGCCGGCAATGACTTCAGCTTTGGGTTGGTTTGACGGCTTTACAACGGAATCTCTTCCTGCCAATCTGCTGCAGGGACAGAGAGACTACTTCGGCGCGCATACTTATGAACGTATTGATGCTCCGAGAGGTAAGTATTTCCATACTAACTGGACAGGTCATGGCGGAAATACATCTGCCAGTACCTATGATGCGTAAGGGAATGCTTTGAGGTAGTTCTGATTTTGTAGAACAACAGGTGCCGCTGTCCTGATCTAAGCAGGAGGCGGCATCTCCGTATAGAAAGGAATAATATTATGAGAACTTTTGAACCCTTTATTCCCAAGACATTGGAGTATGTAAATACTGTAAACGGTAAACTACGCGGATTCCGTCTGAAAGGTATCTATAACTTCCTGGGTATACAGTACGGTGAAGTAAAACGCTGGGAAGCCGCAACACCGGTCAAACCATGGAAGGGTATCAAGAATGCGGTACAGTTTGGTAACCGGATGTTCCCGGGAGCTCCGGCACCCGGAGGAGTTCCACTGTTTACTCCCTGGGATTCTGACGGAGTAGCTCACGAAGCCTACGGATATGCGGAAGATGCGTTGAACCTGAACATCTGGACTTCATCTCTTGATCCTCAGGCAAAGAAACCGGTCATGGTATGGATCCATGGCGGCGGATATTCCACAGGTTCTGCCATGGAGATGCAGTGCCATCATGGTGCCAGACTGGCAGAATTCGGTGATGTAGTTGTTGTCAGTATCAATCACCGTCTGAATGTCTTTGGCTTCCTGGATATGTCACGTTTTGGCGAGAAATACGCAAATTCCGTGAATGCAGGTATTGAAGATCTCGTCCTGGCACTGCAGTGGATCCACGACAATATTGAAGCGTTTGGCGGTGATCCGGGAAATGTCCTGATCTTTGGACAGTCCGGCGGTGGCGGGAAAGTATGCACATTGCTGCAGACACCTGCGGCTGCAGGATTATTCCACAAGGCGGTAATCATGTCCGGTGTTGGCTCAGGTATGAGAGAACATGATGTGTCCAAGGAAATTGTGGACGCGCTGCTTGAACGGTTCCATACAGATAGTATTGAACCTTTGCTGGAACTGACACCGGAAGATCTGCTCGATGCGGTGAATGAGATCGGTATGGAACTGGAAGCGAAAAAAGGAGAGAAAAAGACAGGTCCTGTCGGTCCTGGGTATATCTCCTGGGGTCCTGTAGCGAATGGCTGGTACGTCGGTGATATCCGGGAAGTCGGAATCCTTGAGAGTTCAAAGAATATCCCGGTCATGATTGGTTCCACAATCTCCGAATTCCCGCTGATGCGTGTCTTCAACAAGCATAATTACACGGAAAAACAACAGATGGATATCCTCAGGGAATGCTTCCCGGATCAGGACGTAGATCATCTGGCTGAATTGTTCCGCAAAGCTTATCCGGATAAGTGTCTTACCGATGCTATTGAGATTGGCGGACGTATGGATTTCCGTGAAGGCACATACCAGTACCTGGATGTTCGTGCAAAAGAAGCGGCAGCACCGACCTATAACTATCTATTTACCCATGACTTCCCGCAGGACGGCGGACGCGGCGCATGGCACTGTGCAGATCTTGCGGTGGTCTTCCGAAATGCAGAGGACTACCCGGAGAACTTCTATACAGGGTTGATGGATGGTCTGCAGGACGCAATTTGCGCTTCCTGGACATATTTTGCCCATAACAGTGACCCGAATAACCCGTATCTTGGATGTGAATGGCCGGCATTTACCACTGATCAGAACGCAACCATGTTATTCCAGAATCCGTGCGAAGTACGTGTCAATTTTGACCGTGAACTGGTGATGTACCGTAACCGGATGAATCTGAAGATCACAGACAAATATACGAAATTCACACAGACGGTGAACTAATCCCGTACAGGCAGATCAATGATTAAGAGACGGATGTCATTAAAACTGGCATTCGTCTTTTGCTTTCGGGAGTACAGCTACCACATATAACTAGTGTTATGATGTAAATAATCTCAGTATAATTACCATAGTACACCATGACTTCAAACCACCAGGAGAACGACACGAAAGACCAGAAAATACACTGGGTCATCGAAATATCCAGCGTATTATGTCAGCTGTTTGTGGCAATCGCAACAGTACTACTGTTTGCCGGATAGGAAAAGGTATGGAAATATTCTACACTAGTGAAAGAAGTGAATGGAGAAGATATCTCGAAGATCATTTTGAAACTTCAAAAGAGATCTGGTTTGTTTTTCCCGTGAAGAGATCCGGAGAGAAAAGTCTTACTTATAATGATGTAGTAGAGGAAGCTCTCTGTTTCGGATGGATCGACAGTACGATTAAATATATCGATGATAATCACCGGGCACAACGTTTCACTCCCAGAAGAAAAGGAAGTCCATATTCCCAGCCCAATATTGAACGACTGATTTGGCTGGATACACAAGGTTTGATTCATCCTGAAGTGAGAGACAGCATTCTGCCGGTGATTCGTAAACCATTTGTGTTTCCTCCGGATATCCTTGAAGTACTGAAACAGGATGATATTGTCTGGGAAAATTACCAGAAATTTTCTGAGCCATACAAACGTATAAGAATCGCTTATATTGAGGCAGCCAAAAAACGACCGGAAGAGTTCCGAAAGAGATTGAATAGTTTTATTGAGAAAACACGAAAGAATAAACTGATTCGCGGATACGGCGGAATCGAAAAATATTATCAGTGAGGATTAGAAGATGAGCAAGTATGATTCTTTGTGGGAATATATACAGAAAGACGGCAATACAACACTGAAACTGACGTTTGAGGAGATTCAGAAGATTGCGGGAATTCCCATTGACCACTCTTTTCTGAACTACAAGAAAGAACTCATAGAATATGGTTACCAGGTTGGAAAAATATCGATGAAGGAACAGACAGTAATCTTTCATAAGATTCGCGGAGAAGAGTAAATCGTTCTAAATGATTGAGAGACAGAAGAAATGCGAAGGAAACCGGGGCCCCGGAATATCAGGTCATTCTGCTGAAACAGGCTTGTTTCCGGATCATACAGATCGTTGCAGGGGTATTTGTATACAATCATCCGCGGAAAAAATACAGGGTTATCATTCACCGTAAACAAATAGGGATGCCGGGATCTGCCCGGTGTCTTTTTCTGCTCTGTATTTCGTTATAGAATAGTAGTGATATTTAAGTGTGTATCTGAGATCACTGCCATCGATGTGAAGATAGATGGGAAAGGACAGACAATGAGACATAGGATTAAACGAACACAGTCAGTATTTCTGTTATTTATCGTGTTTCTTTTCATGGTAACGGGATGCACAAAAAAACCATCAGAAACGGCAAATAACGACCCCAAGGCAGAAGATTATTCAATCCGGCATGAACCGGAATTCGGCGGTGTATATATTGAAATCACCATTGATGACTTTAACAAACTGGGGTTTGTCTATGGTGACAGTGTGAAGGTTGTCTTTTCCAATGGATATACGCTGGAGGATATCCCTTATTACAACGGGTATTACGTAGATGCCGGAGATCCGTTATTGATTGCCTATCCGGGTTATGACTACATCAAGGCTGCCATCAATTGCGGAGAAGATCTTTGGGATAAAGGAAATCTCTATGCAAGCCTGGATGGGGATACGGATAATCAAGAGAGTAATCTGTTCCTTACTGCCGGTCTGGATGAACATTGTACTGCCAGTGTCTACCTGAACGAACATGGGAAGTACGCAGATGTACAGGCAGCGAGGGATATTCACTATTCCGATGACCGGAGTAAGTTCGACAGTGATGTGATCTTTGCGAACTTCCGGAACATCCATGCCGGGAATATCCATGAAGGTATCTTGTATCGTTCCGCATCACCCTGTGACAACCAGCATAACCGTGCTTCTTACGTAGACCAATTGATCTCGGAAGCCGGGGTAAACTGTATCCTGAATCTGTCGGATAACGATGTAAAGATTGAACGGTATATCGGGATGGGGGATTTTAACTCACCGTATTTCCTGTCACTGTACGAGGCAGGGAATGTCATTCCTCTGGCAATGAACATGAACTTCACTTCGGATGAGTTTACAGCCAAGATCGCGCAGGGATTCACCGAGATGGCAGAGAAAGAAGGCCCTTATCTTGTACACTGTACGGAAGGAAAAGACCGGACAGGTTTTGTATGTATGTTGATTGAAGCGCTAGCCGGTGCAGAATACCAAGAAATCGTGGATGACTATATGATCACGTATGATAACTACTACAAGATCACGGAGACTTCCGACAAACCAAAGTATGATACGATTCTGGAGAAGAACCTGATTGCGATGTTATATACAGTAACCGGGGATAAGAGTGTTGATCTGAAGACTGCGGATCTTTCGGTATATGCACGTAATTACCTGAAAAATGCCGGTATGACCGATGCACAGATCGATCTTCTGCTTGCGCGTATCTGCAGGTGAATTGACAATGAATTATGAATATGACGCAGTTCTATGCGAGATGGAGGATAACGGCGGTGCCTATGTCATCTTTCCCTGGGATATACGTAAAGAATTCGGGAAAGGGCGTATAAAAGTACATGCGGAATTTGACGGTATTCCCTATGACGGCAGTATCGTGAATATGGGCTTGAGGAATGAAGACGGATCGATTTGTTATATCATCGGTGTTCTGAAGGAGATCCGCAGGAAACTGGATAAACATGGCGGGGACAAAATTCACGTCAGGATCGAGGTAAAACCATGACTATACAAGACTATATCAACGAACAGGAAGAGATGAAAATACCCCGTCTGCAGGCAATCTACGATACGATCCGTACAACGATTCCTGAGGCGGAAGAACGCATCTCGTGGGGTATGCCTACATTCTGGAAAGGCAGGAATATCATTCATTTCGCGACAGCGAAGAAACATATCGGCTTGTATCCCGGTAACGAAGCTGTTGAGGAATTTGGGGAAAAACTCAAACAATACAAGACCAGTAAAGGTGCAATCCAGCTCCCGGACAACCGGGAATTACCGCTGTCCCTGATTGCGGAGATCTCACGCTGGTGCTATGAAAACAACAAGAAATAGATAACTACAGTAAAACACAAAGAAGGTATAACTATGGACGAAGTATTAAATCAGGAACTAATGATAAGTATCCCCGAAGGATTCCATGTGATGAGTGAGGAGGAGCTGAGCAAGCTGAATCACTATGGTCAGATCCCCAACTGGTGTGTATCCGATCCGGACAGGCACATCATCCTGTCAGTATCCTGGAAGAAAAGTGGTTTTGCGTCACTTCTGTTGAATACTGCGGAAGTCGCAAAGAAGATGGAAGGGGAAATTCACCGCTTACTGGGATCTTATGGCTACACGTTAAAGGGATTTATCTCTGAAGATATCGGCGGTATATCCGCGGATGGTTTCCGGTATTCCTACACAGCGCAGAATGTCCCTATGATTGGTGAGTCATTGTCCGTCAAGAAGGGAAAGGTATTCTATTACATCCATGGGTATCTGCGGGAAGAACTGCAGGAAGAGAGTCTGCGGACATTGGAAGAAATCTTCCGTACATGTCACTGGCAGTAAATACAGGAGGAACAGAAGATGATTATCCTGGAAGGAATGGTCATGTGTTTCTGGCTGTTATTGATCTGTGTCATAGGCATAGCCAACGGTCCTGTCGGACTGGTGATCTTCTACGAACAAGATGTGCAGGACAGAGTCGTCGAACTCGGGTTGACCACAAAGGAAAAGATCAGAAAAACCATGGTCATATCCACAGCTACGTTATTTCTTCCGTTATTGACTGCGGTGCCTTACATGGTCTATGGCCTGAATGAGGCGCGTGGGTTCAGAGAAGGATTCCTGCAGATGGCGAGCATTCTTTTGATTATGGGATTGTTTGACCGGTTATTCATCGACTGGTACTGGGTGGAACATACCCGTACCTGGATCATTCCCGGAACCGAAGACCTGATGCCGTATATACCCTTGAAGACAAAGATTGGGAAATGGACAGGCACACTGGTTGGATTCCCGTTGCTTGCGGCAATACTGGCAGGATTCATTCATCTGGTTATTAAACTGTGATTCTGACTCTGTGCTTTGTTGTAAAATAGTACTGGTATCTCAATATATTCATCATATCCGGAGAAAGAAATGAGTGACAGGAAGAGAGTATTATTACCGTTTATTCAGGCGTTGCCTGTGATTTTCAAGTATCAGTTCTTTACCAAATTTCTGATCAGTACATGGCTGTTTCTGATGGGCAGGGTATTCCGCCTTCTTTTGAAGAGTACCGGAAGAGTCGCAGTCACTTCCGGTGATTTCATTTTCCTGTTTGGGCATTGGCAGGGAATACTGATTATTCTCTGCGCGGTCTTTTCACTGTTTGTCTATGTCGCGCTGGATCTGAATACAAAAACGATTCTCAGCCGTAATCTGCTTGTCGGAGAAAATGTCTCTGTGTGGGAATGTGTCAAGGAAGCTCTTGGCTCAATCAAGAGACTTCTGAGTATTCAGGGAGTCGGTGTGATCCTGTATATTGCGCTGATCGCCCCGGTAATCGGTGTAGGATTATCAATTTCGCTGACCAAGGGACTATACATTCCGACATTTATTTCGTCTGTGATTGCCGGTACACCGCTGTATATGATTGCGGCTGTGTTTGCTGTGCTGGTATTCATGTCTGTAGGTATTGCGAATCTGTTTATCCTGCACGGGATCACCCTGGATAAGCTGCCTGTAAAAGAAGCGGGAAAACAATCGAAACAATTGATCCGTAAGAACTGGAAAGACTATCTGAAACAGAATATCCTGTTCTTTCTGGCTATGCTTGCTTTTCTGATAATGGTAGTTCTTGTTGTATTGGTGATTCCGCTCGCACTGGTTCAGATCCTCCCTTTGTCTGATGGAATAAAGAGAATGTTGCTGGTACTGGTGATAAACGCCGGTGTCCTGCTCTCTTTGCTGGTAGATCTGTTTGCTACACCGCTGTATATCATGAAGATGACACAGCTTTATTATGCGTATAAGGATGGAAAAGAACTGAACTATACGGAACAGGTCAGAAAGAAACATTCCTACGACAAGTACAGTATCCTGATCGGAGTAATCGTGGTAATTGTGGTGTCTGTAGTGATGAATCAGCATTTTGACAGTATTTTCCCGCAGGGGAGTGATGTGAAGATCATCGCCCACCGGGGCGGAGGTGTTGAAGCTGCGGAGAATACAATCGCCGGTCTTGAAACAGCGTACCAGGCCGGAGCGTACGGGAGTGAGATTGATATCCAGAGAACCAGGGATGGTTACTATATCCTGAATCATGATAATAATTTTAAACGTGTGGCAGGAGAGAACAGAAAACCGGAAGAAATGACTTTGGAAGAAATAAGAAAGTTATCTGTTGACGGAGAACCGGTTCCTACCTATGAAGAGGTTTTGGCTGCCAGTAAGGGTAAACTCGTCGTATTTACGGAACTGAAAGGAGATACGGCAGATCGGAAGATGGCGGATGATGCCGTCAGGATGATCAAGGAATATGATATGGTGGATTCCTGTGTCTTGATTTCTTTGAAATATGATCTGATTAATTATATTGAGAAAACATATCCGGATATCCAGACAAGCTTTCTTACTTTTGCGTCGTTTGGAGATACGGCTTTGCTGAACTGTGACTATATTGGACTTGAAGAAGAATCCGCAACAGCATCCGCAATCTCTGCGATCCATGATCAGAATAAAAAAGTGTTGATCTGGACATCCAATGAAGCCAGAGCACAGAGACACTTTCTCTGTTCAAGGGCAGATGGATTGATTACCGATAACATTACACAGGCTGCAGGGGTATTGGAAGAAATAAGAAACCGGTCTGACCTGCAGAGGATGATGGATAAGATCAGAGATATTCTGAGCTGATTCGTTACAGGAAATCAGATGGATATCAGGAAGGGGGCAGGGATGAACCATTGGGAGAGAATGAACAAGGAGATCGCATACATTTCTGATGATACGATCATGGCAGAACAGGCAAAGTGCAGGAAGAAACTGCAGGCACTCAATTTCTGCAACCGCTGGGAGTATGACACGATCAGGGAGATCGTCCGGGATCTGATTGATGCGCCGGACGGGGCTTTTATCAATCCTCCGTTCTATTGTGACTACGGGAATCGTATCCATGTCGGAAAGAACTTCTACGCAAATTACAACTGTACCATCATTGATACTGCTCCGGTGACGATCGGGGATAACTGTAAGCTTGCGCCGAATGTCGCAATCTATACTGCCGGGCATCCCATCTATCCGGATACACGTAATACAACCTATGAATACGGCAAGGCAATCACTATCGGAGATAATGTCTGGATCGGCGGTAATACCGTTGTATGTCCGGGAGTGCATATCGGCAATAATGTGGTGATCGGTGCAGGAAGTGTTGTCACAAAGGATATACCGGACTGGGTCGTAGCAGCCGGAAATCCCTGCCGGATCATCAGAAAGATCACAGATCAGGACCGCCGTAAATTATACAAAGATGAAGATATTGATGATGAAGCCTGGCAGGAGATCTGTGAGAAAAACGGATGGCAGGAATAACGTGGAGGTAAGCGATGAAGAAAGTAATCGTCAGATCGGTATATGACGCTTTTGACTATGTGATGTCTCACTATTATCCGGCAGGTCTGGAAGAGTTTGCGGAAACGACAGACACATATGCAGTGATCTCCATTCAGGATACCCATACCCAGGGTTTCGGTATCCGTTTTACAGAGAATCAATTCTGTCAGGGAGTACTGACCCTGTACTTTGACGACACGATCCGGGAAGTGGAAAACGCCGTCCTGTTTTCCGAAGAACAGGCAAGAGAAATCATAGAGTTTATCTTGTCGCACAAGAATACGGAAACCCTCCTGATCCATTGTTACGGAGGACAATCGCGATCCAAGGCTGTCGGCGCTTTCGCAGTTAAGATCCTTGGCGGAAACAATCACAGATACTTTGAAGAAAACAACCCCAATATGCATGTTTACGAAACACTGATCCATGTCTGGAACAAGGAGTATGCCAACCTGTAATATCCGGAATTTGTTATAATAAAAACAGAATTATTGAGGACAGAATAATGAACTATCTGATACTGGTTATGTACTTGTTTGTAAGTATCCTGCATCTGATCGCCAGTTTTCATGATGACTCCAAACGGAGGGCGAAAACCAAACCTTTTCTACTGATTCTGCTGCTGCTGTTTTATCTCGTATCTACGGATGAAATATCCATCCCTCTTACCCTGGCGTTATTTGCGAGCTGGCTGGGTGATGTTCTGCTGATTCCAAAGGGACATGGCTGGTTTATTGCCGGAGGGATTGCCTTCATCTTCAGCCATCTGTTCTTTATCCTGGTATATCTTACCAGAATCGACCCAAGCCGGATTCCCTGGACAATTGTAATCCCTGTAGGGGTCCTGTACTACGGCATCGCACTGTGCATTATCCTGGCTGTACAGAAGACAACACCGAAACAGATGGTTGTACCGATGTACTTTTATCTCCTGTGCAACAGTACGATGAATGTATTTGCGCTGATGCAGTGGTTATTCACAAGAAGTGCCGGTGCCATGATTGCGTTTGCCGGTGCCTTGCTGTTCTATATTTCAGACTGTACGTTATTCCTGGTACGTTATTATAAACACCCGGAAATCATCTATAAAAAGCACTTTACGGTCATGTTGACATATCTTTTGGGGGAATTACTGATCGTAATCGGTGTACTAATGCTCAAAGGATGAGAGGAGAGAATCATGAAGTATTTATTTGTTGTTAATCCTAAAGCAGGAGAAACCGACAGTGAGGGAAAGATCCGTTATGAGATATCCTTACTTCCGGAAAAAGAAGACTGTGAAGTCTATGTAACCAAAGGTGTAGGAGATTCCATTTCTTATGTCCATGCCTGGTGTGAGAAGAATGCGCCGGAAGAGGTGCGCGTCATTGCCTGCGGAGGTGACGGAACGATCAATGAGGTGTTCAACGGTGCTGTGGGGCATCCCAACGCCAGTGTAACCTGCTATCCGTGTGGAAGCGGAAATGACTTTGTGAAGTCTTTTGGCGGCGCAGAGAAGTTCCTGAATATTCCTGCACTGATCCATGCACCTGTACAAAAACTGGACCTGATGAAAGTTGGTGACCGTTACAGTGACAACGTGGTCAATTTCGGTTTTGATACAACTGTCGCAATCACTGTCAACACGGACCGTGACAAGCACGGACACGGCAGTAAGAGTTCTTATACCAAGGGTATTCTCAAGGCACTGATCACCAGTATGAAAAACGAATTTACCGTGATCGCGGATGATGTACTGCTGAATGTTGACGGTAAGGCGATGTTATGTACATTGGCAAACGGGCAGTATGTCGGCGGGTCATTCCGCTGTGCGCCCAAAGCTTCCACCGATGACGGACTCATTGAGGTGTGTATCGTCAAGCCGATCTCCCGGTTCAAGGTCGTTAATATGATCAGTGCGTATACCAAGGGTGAACATCTGGATAAACCTTCATTCAAGAATATTATTCTGTACAAGCAGGCAAAGAAAGTAGAAGTCATCGCTCCGGAAGGATTTGCGTATTCTCTGGACGGAGAAATCATATACCAAAATCATTTCACGGTAGAGATCGTTCCGGGAGCGTTGGACCTGGCGGTCCCGGCATAGGGAAACTTGTGCAGAATCCATTGAATTCGCTAAAATAGATACAGAATTGAGGTGTATTTATGGCTAAGAAAATGCTTAAGTTTATTGAAGAAAGTCCTACGGCTTTTCAGGCAGTAGAAAACATTCGTGATCTTCTGGTTAAAGAAGGTTTTGAAGTACTACAGGAGAATCAGCCGTATACCGTAAAGAAGGGCGGTAAATATGTCATTACACGTAATGGTACATCCGTACTTGCGTTTAAGATTGGTACGGATCTCAGTGATCCTTCCATCATGATGGCAGCCAGTCATACCGACTGCCCGAGTTTTAAGATCAAGCCTAACGGAGTAATCTCTTCGGAACATTACGCAAAACTGAATACCGAAGTCTACGGCGGTGCCCTGTATACGCCATGGCTGGACAGACCATTATCCATTGCCGGCAGAGTTATTGTCAAAGAAGACGGCAAGATCTGTTCAAAGCCGTTTAACCTGAAGAAGAACTTCTGTGTGATTCCTTCCGTAGCTCCGCATATGAACAGGGAAGCGAATAACGGTTATAAGATGAATCCGCAGATTGATTTATTACCCCTGGTCGCTTCCTCCAAGGATTTCTCCTTGAAGAAATATATCGCTTCCGAACTGGGAATACCGGAAGAAGAATTACTGAATTACGATCTCTATCTTTATCCGAGAGGTGAAGGATTTATCTTCGGCCCGGAAGGGGAATATCTGTGCAGTCACCATCTGGATAACCTGGAATGCGCGTATACATCCCTGATGGCTTTTATTCAGGGGTATAACGAAAAGAATATCAATGTTTATGCGTCTTTTGACAACGAAGAAGTAGGATCTCTGACCAGACAGGGAGCTGCGTCTGACTTCCTGAATGTGAATATCGACAGGATCTGTCAGGCACTTGGCCTGAATATGCTGGATGTCCTGGGGAATTCTATGTCTCTGAGTTGTGATAACGCCCATGCCTCACATCCAAACCATCCGGAAAACGATGATCCGACCAATCATACCTATATGAACAAGGGTATTGTGATCAAGTATAATGCCAACCAGTCGTATACTTCCGACGGATTATCTTCCGCGATCTTTGCGTCATTGCTGGAGAAAGAAGAGATTCCGTATCAGTATTTCACGAATCGTTCCGATAAGCGCGGAGGAGGCACATTGGGCAATATCTCCAACGGGCAGGTATCGGTATTATCCGTGGATATCGGTCTGCCTCAGCTGGCAATGCATTCTCCTCTGGAGACAGCAGGCGTACAGGATGTAGATACGATGATCCGTGGGATTACAGCTTTCTACAATACACATCTTCATCTTACCGAAGACGGAAGTTATGAGGTAGAAACGGACAGAAAAGAGTAGGAGAAATGTGATGAAAGGCTTCGAAGAAAAAGGAAGAACGAATACAGTTGACGCGGCAGCGATGGCAGTAGAGACAGCGATCCGGTACAATACGGATATTGTGGCAGCCTCCAACACAGGCTATACCATTGACGCGCTTCTGGAAGAGAAAAGGAAACAGAATTATACCGGTACGATCATTCATGTGACACATGCGCAGGGATTTGTGAGGAAAGACGAAAATGAACTCAGTGAGGAAAAACGGCAGGAACTTCTGAATGAAGGAGTGAAAGTCATTACTTCCGGTCATGCCCTGAGCGGCGCAGAACGCGGAATCAGCTCTGTGTTCAAGGGTGCGTATCCGGTGGAAATCATCGCTCATACATTGCGTATGTTCGGCGCCGGTGTAAAAGTTTGCGTGGAGTGTGCCTTGATGGCGGCGGATAACGGAGCCGTTACTGTCAGCCGTCCGGTAGTCTGTGTAGGTGGAACCGGCGGCGGTGCGGATACGGTATGTGTGATCACACCGTCTTATTCCGCAAAGGTATTTGAACTTAAGATCAATGAAATCGTCTGTAAGCCTTTGTTAATTGAAGGATAGCGTTTGAAGGATAGCGGTACGCTATCCTTTCATCATAGAGAAAAGGAGTAAAACAATGAAAACCGAACACATTCAAAAGATAATCGATGATCTGGGACATATCCGTGTCAGCGCAACGAAAGAAGAAAAGTATACAGCAGAGTATCTGGCAGAAGAATGTCGTGCCATGGGTTTGGAGGCAAGGGTGGAGACCTTTGAGGTACCTGTTACGACGATCCACGAAGCCCATCTTTATGCGGATGGGAAAGAGGTTCCCTGCCGTGGTTATGAATTGTGCGGCAGCGGTTCTGTAGAAGCACCTCTGGTATATCTCCCGGCGGTAGACGCGGCAGGTCTGACCAAGGTCAAGGATAAGATCGTACTGATTGATACCACAGTTACTTACTTTGCGTATCATGATCTTCTGGATCACGGGGCTGTGGGTATTATTACCTACGACGGTGATGTGAAATACCAGGATCATGATATCGATCTGCGTGAACTCCGTGACTATGTATGTAACGGACGTAAGGTATTGTGCGTGAATATCAATGCCAAGGACGCCGTGGAACTGGTGAAAGCTCTTCCGGTGATCCGTATTGAGATCTCCCAGACAGAAGGAAAAGGATATTCCTACAATACCATCGCGGAGATTCCCGGAGAAACCGATCAGTGGATTGCTGTATCCGCACACTTGGATTCCCGTCCGACAGCACCCGGTGTATACGATAACCTGACCGGATGTATCGGTGTACTGAGTATTCTGGAGAAGTTGAAAGAGAGTGCTCCGAATCGTTACGGAATCCGTGCTTGTTTTGTGGGCAGTGAAGAAAGAGGTCTGCTGGGATCGAAGGCATACGTCAGAGATCATGCGGATGAGCTGGATAAGATCATCTTCAATGTCAATATCGATATGATCGGCGCAATCATGGGCAGATTGATGTGTGCCTGCAGCTGTGAGGATGCGATGGTCGGATATATCCGTAATTATGCGAATGATGTCGGTGTCAGTATCCAGGTCATGCCCAGAGCCATATCCAGCGATAGTTCGGCATTCGCGGATAAGGGCGTTCCTGCGTTATCGTTCGGAAAGATGGCTCCCCGGTCACAGGCAGTCATTCACAGCCGTTACGATGATGGAAGTACGGTATCCGCAAAACAGATCAAAGAAGATGCAGAATTCATTTCCTCAGTCGCAAAGAAACTGGCTAATGCTGTGGTATTCCCGGTACGCAGGGTAATCCCGGATAAGATCAAGAAACAACTGGATGAATACTTCTCAAGAAAACGTAAAGAGGAGAATAGTCTGTAATATGCCGTTTGTGAGTCTTGAAGATATCGTCAATGCGATCTACGAAGTACAGAGTGATACCCAGATCTACTACTACATCCCGGGTGAACGTCTGGTCTATGTCAGAAACGGAGTCTGTAATGATCCGGAGTTTCCCCGTAAATTTGACGTAGAGGATTATGCCGGTGATCTGATTGCTTTACCGGATCAGTATGAACGTCAGGATTACCGCATGATGCAGGATTTTATCGATGAGAAAGCGGATGATCAGGCCGCAGACTGGCTGACTAACGCAATACGCGGGAAAGGCGCATTCCATCGCTTTAAGGTTACTCTGGAGCGTTTTGATTTACTGGATGACTGGTATGACTACCAGGAAAGAAGATACCGTGAACTGGCCGTATCCTGGTGTGAAGAGTATGGTTTAGAGTATGATACATCCTTTGTGATCAAGGATGAGGAAGAAGACGAAGAAATCGTCATGCCCGGGAATAAGGTTCCTGCGCATATCCTCCCGATCGGCCGGAATAATGTCCAGAATCTGGTGTTTATGCGTACAGCGTACAGCGAAGAACTACATCGTCTGAACCCGGATATTCCTGTGGTTGATGAAGAAGACAGTATGGATATTCTGGAAGCGTATCTGGATGATGGTGCGCAGATCTATGCGGTCAGTGATCACGGCTTGTTTACAGGATATATCGTCTGTAAGGAAGAAAAGGAAAACATTGAGATTCTTGAACTCTATGTCCGCAAGGAATACCGGAGACATGGCCTGGGGAGTATGCTGCTGAAGAAAGCGGAAGAACTGGGTACGATCTATCCGCGTGTATTCCCTGCGCATGATGCAATGCTGGCATTCCTGAAAGCAAACGGATATACCACACTTCGAAACATCGAATTAAGCAAACCTGAACAACCCTCAGACAAACAACCCGCATATAAAATCGGCAAGCAGGAGTTTACAGATTGACGAAAGGAAGAAGTATATGTTGTATCAGAAACTGGGAAAAACGGATATTGAAGTCAGCCGGATTGCTTTCGGCGCATGGGGAATCGGCGGAGGAAATGTCTGGAGCGATCTTACTGTGGACGCGGCACATGTTGGTGAATTGCTGGACCAGGCATCCGACCTGGGAATCAACTATGTGGATACAGCTCCGGTATACGGTATAGGCGCAAGTGAAAAGATCCTTGGCCAGGCTTTGAAAAGACGCAGGGAACGCTTTATCGTACAGACGAAGTGCAGTCTGAACTGGCGGAATGAAGGCGGACAGTTTGAATATGAGCGTGATGGTTATATCGTGAACAGGGATCATCGTGCACAGGCAATACGCAAGGATGTGGAGGAATCTCTGCTGAGGATGGATCTGGACCATATGGATGTACTGGTGGTTCACCGGATATCGTCCGTGGTTCCTGTACAGGAAACCATGGAAGAACTGCAGTGTCTGATCAAAGAAGGAAAGATCAGGGCTGTCATGTTATCGAACAGCACACCTGCAGATTTCCGGGAATATTCCAGGTATGGAATCGTCGCCGGTGTACAGGAAAAATTCAGTCTTCTGAATGACGCAAAGAGAGAGTATTTTGAGACTTGTGATACGTATGACGCGGTATTCCAGGTCTATGGTTCTCTGGAAGAAGGAATCCTGGCAGGGACAAAGGTACTGAATGCAGTATACGGCAAAGGGGATATCCGTTCCGGTTCGAAGTGGATGAAAGAACCATACCGTACCGGTTTACTGCAGATGAAGGAAAAACTGGATCCTTTATGTGAGAAGTATTCCTGTTCCTATGCGAATCTGGTTCAGGCATGGACTTTGGCGCAGAATGATAAGATCAATCTGCTTACCGGTTTCCGCCACAAAGAAACCATGATCGATACCTGTAAAGTACTGGATCTCTGTGTAGATAAAGAAGATCTGGAGTATATGACAAAATGTCGTGACGACGTCAGGGAGTTGACAATATGAGCTGGACACGTATGGACAGACGTTGGTCGGTACTGACCAGAGAAGAAGTACAGATGCTTGCGGACAGGAGTACAAGAGAACACTATACGCAGGCTATGGGGTGGCTGAAAGGTGAATATGCGCCGGAGAATACAGGGGAATTGTACGGCAAACATATCACTGTGCTGTTTGATGACGAGACGATTCTCTATGAATTCTGGGAGAGTAATCATCTGCGGTGGCATGATGGCAGAGAGTGGCATGAAGAGTATTATGAAGCAGTAAATGCACCGGATGAGAAGGATATGTACTTTGTACAGTATTATCTGCATGGATCGGTTCCTCCCTCTGCGCATACTCTGATCCTTGATTTCTCCAATGGTCTGGTAACGTTATGCAGAGCGAAGATTGGTGTGCCTGACTCACCTGTGGAAGTACAGAGAAAGTTTTCTTTTGGTATCATGGGAGGTTATCCGGATCATGATGAGAGACATCACTTTACGGAAGATCTTGTCGGTACAGCCATAGAGTGGACCTATACCACTCATGCGCAGGGAAATGTCAGCGGGAAGATCAAGCATATTTATTCTTCTCCGCTGTACTATACCTATGAATTGGTGACCAGGGACCAGAAGACCTGGATGGGTGCCAATCCCGCGGATTACGTAAAGATCAATGATCACATGTATGTCTTCTCGTTTGTGGAAGAGAGACAGACAGGTTCTCAGGGGTTATTCCTCATCAACATGAATACTCTTCATGACGTAGGTTCTTTCTTCAGTATCGGCGTATACGGGCTGCAGTGCGGTGTTACCGGCGCTGTAGGCAGAAAGGTATCTCCGTTTGGCTGGGAAGTCTGTGAAGAGAGAAAATCACCGAAGTTCTGAATGGAAGGAGGCAACAGACATGAATGAAATCTATCATCGTGTAAGTATCCGCAAATATGAAGACAGGCTTGTGGAAGAAGAGAAGATCCTGCAGATCCTGAGAGCCGCCATGCAGGCGCCATCCACTGCGAACCAGCAGCCCTGGGAGTTCTACGTAGTAACCAACAAGGAGATGATCATTGAGTTAAGTGAAGCTTCCGGACCGGCGAAATGCGCTGCCGGAGCACCGGTGGTGATCGTTCCGGCATATCGTACGGATGTACGGCTTCCGGCATGGGCACAGATCGATCTTTCCATAGCAATGGAGAATATGTGGCTGGAGACAGATTCCATCGGCTTGGGGGGTGTATGGCTGGGTATTGCGCCTTCCGAAGAACGGATGAAGAGAGTAGAAGAGATCGTCGGTATGCCCGAAGGTATCCGTGCCTTTGCCTTGTTTGCGGTAGGCTATCCGGCAGAGACAAAGCAACAACAGGACCGCTTCAACCCGGAGCGTATCCACTATGTGAAATAACATGAAAGAAATTGCGTATATCGGAAAATGGGGTTTTCAGCCGGCAGAAGACGGATACGGTATCGAAGCGTATGAAGTAACTGACGGTGTATTTCATCGTATTGGCAGGTATTGTCCGCAGATCCATGTCGGATATGCGGTAATTGAACCGGAGAAGAAGATCTTGTATTGTGTGGATGAAAACAGGAATCAGCCTGAGTTTGTCCGCGGCGGAGGCGGTAAGGTCTATGCCTTGAAGATACAGGAAGATGGATCTCTGACAGAGATCAATCATCAGTTTTCCTTTGGCAATCTTACCAGTTACTGCGCATTAAGCACTAAGAAAGACTACCTGATTGTAACCAACCACGGCGGCGGGGATCCGGTACTGCAGACCGTAAAGGATGACGAGGGAAATTATCAGATCATCATAACGGAGAGTGTATCTTCCACGGTGTTATATCCGCTGGCAGAAGATGGTTCGATTCTCCCTCCTGTGGATATTTACGATCACAATCTTCACCGCGGTGAAGAAGAAACCCGGGTGCCGCATCTTCACTCCGTAGTCAAAGCGCCGGGGAAAGATCTGTTTGCGGTCTGTGATAAAGGGAATGACCGGGTATATCTCTTCGGTATACAGGAAGACAGGCTGATTGTAAACGCGGTTCATGAAGGTGTACATGGCTCAGCGCCGCGTTACGGGTGTTTCCATCCGTATCTTCCGTATTTCTACTATAACGAAGAGTTAAAGCCGTATCTCAATGTGCTGAAGTATGATGACAGATCTCTGGATTTGGTGCAGAGAACACCGTCAATGAGCGAAGCAGAGATGGAGAAGAACGGTGCAAGCGCCTCCGATCTGTCAATTACTTCTGACGGTAAACATTTGTATCATGTACAACGTTTCAGCAATCTGATCAGTGTATTTGACGTAGATAAGCAGGGGTTATTAAGCCTGAAACAGGAGATGCACTTTGAAGGAACGGACAAGCGTGGTGAAGGCGCACGGTGTCTGCGTTTATCCCCGGATGAAAAACATCTGTATGTCTGCGTGGTCGCGGACGGGAAAGTGTGGAGGTATCCGATCCTTGAGGACGGTACGCTGGCACAATGCACAGATACCATCCAGACTGCTTACGCAGCAAATATCAATTTCTTTGGAGTATAAATCATGAAATATCAGATAGATCATGATCTTCATATTCATTCCTATCTGTCCACATGTTCCGGTGATCCCGATCAGAATCCGGAGAATCTTCTGCGTCTGGCGGAGAGGGATGGTCTGTCCGTATTGTGTCTGACTGATCATTTCTGGGACAGTGATGTGCCCGGTGCCTCAGAGTGGTATAAACCACAGGACTATGAACATGTCTCCCGGATCCTGCCTCTGCCTCAGTCTGAGAGTGTTAAGTTCTGGTTTGGCTGTGAGACAGACCTGGATAAATATATGCGTCTGGGGATTAGCAAGGAGCGTATGGATCGGTTTGACTTTGTGATCATACCCACGACACACCTCCACATGCCGGATAATATCGATGTCGCAGACCGCACATTGGAAGGCCGTGCGAAGAAGTATGTAGAGCGTCTGGACGGTGTACTGGACATGGATCTTCCGTTTCACAAGACCGGTATCGCACATCTGACAACACATCTGATTGCGCCGGATCATTTTGAAGACCACCTGAAAGTCCTGGAGATGATCACGGACGATACCTTCCGCAGATTATTTGAAAAGGCAGCGCAGAAAGGTCCGGGAATCGAGCTGAACTTCCATGTATCAGCGTATACACCGCAGCAGTTGGAAGTTATTCTGCGTCCGTACAGGATCGCCAAAGAATGCGGCTGTAAGTTCTATTTCGGAAGTGACGCACATCATCCATCTTCGCTGGATGACCGCCTGGAGAACTTCACACGCATCAGAGATCTGCTGAAATTGGAAGAATCTGACCGGTTTGATCCGTTTCTTGCAAAGTAAGATGATCAGTGGTATATTATGTAACACACCTCGGTGTGTTATGGGGATGTAAAGGTTTCGACAGGTTTACGTTTGATTCAGGCGGCAGTGGAGCGGTGTCCTAAACACCATTTAAATTTAAACGCTAACAGAAACAATAGTTTCGCATTCGCTGCTTAAGGATACTAGAGGTATCGCAGCGTCCCGGTTCTTGAATTGTCATTTGTCATTAACTGCGTAATTTAAATGAATAAGGTGAATTCCAGCCTGGGGAAGGATCCTGACAATCTTACAGGCAGATTCAATACACGGATCGTCTGCTCTCATGTGTATTGTCTTATAAAGCAGCAGACTAAACTGTAGATGCCGGAATGTGGGGCGATTCTTGGACAGGGGTTCGACTCCCCTCATCTCCACCAAAAACAACAGACAGGACTGTAACGGTCCTGTTTTTTTCTTTCTTGAAGAATTGTAAAATACTCTTTACATTTGATGATTCACGCTATACGATAAAAATGTAAAGAATATTTAACATTGTGGGGGCGTGGTTATGAAACGGATTTTTACGAAAGCTGATGAAATGGAATTAGCAGTGAATTATAAAGCAGCCCGGAATGCCTTTGTATTTTTAGAGGTTATGCTTGCCGTGTATTGCCTGATTTATCGCTTGAAAACAGGGGAATTACCCTGGGTTTGGCTGATCTTCATAGGTTCAGGCGTAGTATTCTGGGGAACAAAATCGATAGAAACAAAACGTCTTACTGCCCCGGGAGATTCCGATGAAGAATAAGATTAAGGAACTTCGAAAAAACAAGAACCTGAGACAGGAAGATCTGGCAGGTATTCTCGGAGTCACCAGACAGACCATTATCGCGATAGAAAACAACAAATATGATCCGACACTGGAATTGGCGATGAAGATCTCAGAGTATTTCAACATGAGTGTGAATGAGATATTCCGGCTGGATCACGAATCATGAACCGGGAGGGGTGAGTGATGAGAAAAGTAACGATATATACTCGATTTGCTGCTTCTGTTGGCGCGCTTGTTTCCTTGATTGTTGCAGGGGGAAAACTGGTTGGTCATAATTACAATATCGTTGTTGAATGCTTGATTATGCTGTCTTGCTTAGTGATACTATTCAGTATTACAGTTTATAATCTTTCAAAGTAAAAGAATCAGGCAAACCTGCTAATGTATGTCAATGTTATTTTAACTGAAATACGAAAATCTATAAATCCACGACAAAAAGGCCAGATAATAGATCTGGTTTTTAAAACCAGTGCTGCTCAG
>JAFRMA010000074.1 GCA_017430925.1 Solobacterium sp.
CCATTCTCTGATCCCAGCAGACCATGATGAATTGATCCGCAAGTCTCTCTGACTGTACAGGCATGACCCAGGATCTGTCACAAGTCCCTGGTCCGCCATGAACAAACAACAGCACCGGATTCTTACTGCTTTGCGACCGGATGTGAATATTCTGCATATCTCCGTTTACCGGAATATCCAGAACTTCATCCAGCGCATACGTATTCTTAGACATTAAAATACCTCCCTTAATTATGATCAGTAAAATCACTTCTTTACCTGAAGCATAACCCGGGAGATATCTGATGTCTGCTCCGCAGAGACAAATTTGCTCCGCAGAAAAAGCAGATCGTTCAAAAAAAACTCTTGCCTGGTACAACAAGAGTTTTGTCTGTTTTTCTATTCTTAATCTAATCTTCCCAGATCATCGCTCTCCAGTACGATCAGAAGTTTCATTGTAGATGTAAACGGGTTTTCAGGATCTGCCAGTTCCCACTGTCCGCCCTCATCCTTTACTGCCACAACATTGAGATTATGTGTCTTTCTCAGATGCAGTTCAGACAGGGACTTTCCTACCCACTGTTCCTTGGGACGCATTTCCACCATGGAGAGATTACTGCCGATCTGGAAATAATCCAGCATGTTGTCATTTGCCAGGATCCTGGCAGAACGTATACCTTCTTCTTCCTCGGGGATGATCGTCTTATCCGCACCGACTTTCGTCAGGATTGAAGCCATGCGCTTATTGGAACACTTGGCAACGATCAGGGGAACATCCTGTTCCTTGGCAATCACAACACACATGATACTGGAGGTCAGGTTCTCACCCATGGCTGTTACGACAATATCCATATTACTGAGTTCCAGAGCCAATACCTCATCCTCTACGGAAAGATCTGCGCAAACTGCCGCGGTAGTACATCCTGCCGCTTCCTTGACGCGGTCAGGATCCATATCCGCCCCAAGAACATCCACACCCATCTCATATAAACTCTTCGCCAGACTTAAGCCATACTTGCCAAGCCCGAGCACCGCTACTGATTTTCTAGCCATAGAAACCTCCTATCCAACGTAGAAATTACCTTCTGCCGTATTATTCCCTTTTTCACTTTGTCTTCCTCTGACAAAGAAGATTGCCATGGAAATCGGACCAATTCTCCCCAGATACATAGCCAGGATAATGATCCATCTTCCAGCCGTATTCAACTGCGCTGTCAGACCGCGGGATAAACCTACGGTTGCGCAGGCACTGATCACCTCAAAGAGACCATCGATCAAAGGCATCCCGCCGGACTGGATCAGCAAGAATACCAGAATGATCACCGTCAGGATACTGACCGAAACGATTGCGGCAGCCTTACGGATCAATTCCTCAGATACGGTTCTGCGGAAAACCACACGCCGGTCATTTCCCCGCACATATGCGGCGACATTCATCATCACCAGAAAGAACGTGATGGTCTTTACACCACCGGCAGTACCTACCGGTGAACCACCGATAAACATCAATACATATGCCGGTATACAGGAACTGTCCGTCAATGCCTGCTGAGGGAATGTGCTGAATCCTGCAGTTCTCAGCGTCACCGACTCAAACAAACTATTCAGCAGTTTATAACCGAAGGGCATATTTCCGATCGTTGCCGGGTTATTGTATTCCCCCAACAAGATAATCAATGTACCAAAGAGGATCAATCCTCCGGTCAAACTGATGATCAGCTTTGTATGTTCAGAAAATCTCTGAACGATCTGTCTTACTGAAAACTTCTTCTCTATACCATTCCGTATTCCTGTAGATACGTCAAACCACACCACAAAACCCAGACCGCCGAGGATGATCAGGATCATCGTAATACACAAGACAGGCACATTTGTCTGATACGCTTCCAGACTGACCGGACCGATGATATCCAGGCCGGCATTACAGAAAGCGGAAATTGCGGTAAATACCGACACCCAGAGACCCTTAGCCGTACCAAACTGACGCACAAAGATCAACGCGTACAGGATTGCGCCGGCAAGTTCAACGATCAACGTACCCCGGATGATCCTTAACATGAACTGTAGTACACCCGACCGGGAATTCAGGTTTAACGCGTCCTGCAACATGATCCGGTCACCCAGCGAGAACTTCTTTCTTGTGATGACCATCAACAGGGACAATATTGTAATGATGCCAAGACCACCGATCTGAATCAGAACCAGGATCACGAATTGACCCAGCATACTCCAATGACTATAGGTATCCACAACCACCAGACCCGTTACGCATACGGATGTCGTTGAGGTAAACAACGCTGTCAGAAACGGTGTTGCCGTACCATCCGCCGACGCAAACGGACACATCAGGAATATTGTCCCGATCAGTATTGCACCTAGGAAACTCAGCGGAATCAGATGTGCAGATGAAAGTTTATTGCTTTTCACATTCAGAACCTTTCACAAGATATATATTACCTTTTCTCAGAAAGAAATGGTAGTTTGACCAAAGGGAATTCCTGTTCTTGCAATAAACTTTCTTTTCACAAAAAGGAGTGTATCCTATACACCCCTTGTCTTCTGCAATACCAGTATTCTGTTTATCTTGTCGGTACAACTTCCAGCCAGTATCCGTCCGGATCCTGGATAAAGTAGATTCCCATCGCATGATTCTCAAAACATATACATCCCATCTTCTCATGTAAGGCATGCGCTGCTTCAAAATCATCCGTCTGGAATGCCAGATGGAATTCTTCTTCACCGATATCATACGGCTGCGGATGATCCTTCAGCCAGGTAAGTTCCAGTTCAAATTCACTGTTTTCATTACCGATATAGACAATAATAAACGATCCGTCTTTGGCGGTCTTACGGCGTTTTTCCTTCAGACCAAGAGCTTGTTCGTAGAATGCCAGAGATCTCTCCAGATCAGTGATATTGTAGTTTTCGTGGACCATCTTGAATTTCATATAATAACCTCCTGTTATATTTCCCAGTGATTCTCTCTGACTGTATCGAGCAGAACTGTTTCCGTTTTCTGCATACAGGGAAGAGCCTTGAAGCGTTCAATAATACTGCGATCTTTCCAGAAATGCATCGGCAATACATAGTGGGGATGACAGACCGACAGGAAATACTCCATACCTCTGGCATAATTCCCCTCCAGACGGTCGTCCAGAACCGCGAATGCCGCATCGATCTCTGTATCTGACAGTTTACGGATCTCCCGGCAGAACACCGTCTCCTGTTCCGCAAGCCATTCCGGATCTTCTCCCGGCCAGTCCCACCAGTGAAGATCACCCGCATGGAACAATATCTCCTCTCCGGTTTTGACCAGATATGCGACTCCTTCATCCGTAGAAAGAAGTGTCTGTACTGTTCCAAGTCCGTCAATCGTATATGTCTGGTCCGCTTCCAGATACTGCACATCACAATACCCCGGTACATTCCTATTTCCCCGGATATCAAAGGACAGAATGTATTTCGTCCATGGATGGACTTCTCTCAGCGAGAAGATCTTCGGGTTGTAGTGATCTGCGTGTACATGGCTGACAAACACAAACAGCGGTTTATCCTGCGTAAGCTTACGCACAAAGGAAAGATCTCCGCGGTAGTAATCAAACAACAGGAAAACACGATCTGTTTCAACAAAGAACCCGCTGTGTCCCAGATAATCGATCTTCATGGTTATGTAAAACTTCTCCTTCCGGTATAAGACTATTATATGTGATTCTGTATAAATATACATTTTGTATTCTCTGTAAGTACCGGATAATGTATAGTATTAGAAACACGAGAGGACCGGCTTATGGAAGTGTTATATCTTTTGATTCCCTTATCACCGATCATTGTCAACATCATCTGTATCATACGCAAAAAAGGAAAACTCATCTCACTGATTCTCACTTTGTGCGGAGTATTGTTTTCTCTGTTCTTCCTGATGCTTAACAGCGGCTACGGTATCGGCTTCGGCAATCCCTGGATCGGTGTAGACTGGGAGTACACTGCGGTGTTTCTCGTATACCTTGCGGTCATCCTGGTAACTCACGCAAAAATCCCTGCCTCAGGCACAGTGAAAACGATCTCCCGGATCTTCATTATTCTGGCATGTATAGGCATAGTAATCGTGGTAGGCAGTCAGATCACGGGAACGATCGAACATCTCGGGAGAAAATAAAACAGGGATCATCTGTTCAGGATAACCCCTGTTTTTTAATTATTCTGCACGTGCAGGAAACGCGACACTCTCGGCACAAGTATACATACAACAACGATCTTGAGCAGATCCCCGGGCAGAAAAGGAATGACACAAGCCGCAAGCGAAGCCATCAGACCCATTTTCGTAATAACCATGAACCACAAAGTTCCCAGAACATACAGGATCAGGGTTCCCAGAAATGTACCGGAAACCAGGGACTTCAAATTTGTCCCGTAGTGTTCAGCGAACCAGCCTGTCATATACGCAAGAGGAAGATAACCAAGGATATAACCTCCGGTCATGCCGAAGACAATATGTGCACCGGAACTGTATCCGGCAAATACAGGGATACCAATCATCCCAAGCAGGATGTAGATGAGTACTGCCAGAGTACCGTAACGGCTGCCAAGCAGTCCGCCTGCCAGCATCACCGCAAGTGTAGCCAGAGAAACCGGAACACCTCCGGATAGTTCAATCGCGATTGGAGCCAGGACACCGATTACCGCCGCCATCAATGCCGTATAGGCCATTTGTTTTGTGTTCATTTGTCGTTACCTCGTAAACTATACAGATCAAACTCACGATTACCATCATACGCCTTTTTCCCCTGAAGTGAAGAAAAAGACAGTGCAGATCATACACTGTCTCTTCGTATAGATTTACATTTCTATAAACAATCAGTACTGTTCTGCCCAGACCTTCAGTTCTTCCGCCGAAGCATCTGCCGGGAAACGTTCTTCAGGTTCAACGGTTGTACCGGTGATTTCCGCAGCACGCGCAGGTGCTTCCTTACCGATATCACTGCTTCCGGATGTCGCAAAGAGAACGACCTTCTTACCGGTGAAATCATACGCTTCCAGAAAACTGTCTACGATGGAAGGCTCTCTGTACCACCAGACCGGGTAACCCACAAACACTACATCTGCTTCCGCTACCGGCGCATCCTTGTCCGCTAAAGCCGGACGGCAGGATTTATCCAGCATCTCTACTGTGGAACGTGACTGTTTATTTCTCCAGTCCAGATCAGCCTGGGTATAAGGTACAGCAGGTTTGATCTCATACAAAGGTGCATTGATTGCCTCAGCCAGGCGTTTTGCCAGTCCGGCAGTTACACCGCTGGCAGAGAAATATGTTACAAGTGCTTTCATTATTTATCTCCTCCTTATTCCCCGACGATTGATTTAGCGAACGCTGCCGCTGCCACCAAATCTTCAGCATCCGGTTTACCTTTATGAATTCCTTTAAATTCACCCTTACAGTGAAATTCACGATCATCTACAGGGATTCCAACTTTACCCGCTTCTTCTTTGACCTTTTTTATTGTGGAGTTCATCAGTGCCGCAGAGCCGAAATTAACAATACGTCCTACCTTATTCTTGTCCAGGGACTGGATAAACCTACGTACTTCCGGATCAATCGTGAAAGCATAATAGGAATTTCCAAGAAACAGGATATCTACCGGTTCTTCAACAGGTGATTCCAGCGGGAGTGCCTCTACACCTGCCGCATTGGCAACTGCTTCCGCCAGACGTTTTGTATTCCCTGTTTTGGTGTAATATCTTACCGCAATTTTCATGCTTATTATCCTTCCTTATTCTTGTAAACAGACGGAAGAATCAATTATTTCTTCAGTTCTTCCGCTACTGCTTTCCGTACATCTTCCATATCTGCCGTCGGTTCAAATCTGGCAACGACTTCACCCTGACGATTGATCAGGAACTTGGTGAAGTTCCACTTGATGTACGCTTTATCACCGAACGTCTTGTTGTTCATATCCGAGAACTTCTTCAGCATGGCAAACTTCAAACCACTGCCGAATCCTTCAAACGGCTTCTCTGTCGCAAGATACGCAAACAGAGGAAGTGCTGTCTCTCCGTTAACATCGATCTTCGCAAACTGCGGGAATTCCGTACCGAATTTAACTGTGCAGAATTCATGAATCTCATCTTCAGATCCCGGAGCCTGGTTCGCAAACTGATTGCAGGGGAAATCAAGGATCTCAAAGCCCTGTTCCTTAAACTCCTTATACATCGCTTCCAGGGGTTCGTAATGAGGAGTGAACCCGCATCCTGTAGCTGTATTGACAAAAAGCAATACCTTTCCGGCATACTCGCTGAGACTTACTTCATTTCCTTTTCTATCCTTTACCGTGAAATCATAAACAGACATTTTTACTTCCTCCTTTACTGTCTTTCTTCCATGTTTTTCAATGCTTTATAGGTCAGTGTGTACAACACACCGAATTCCTCCATTGTCAGACCCATACACTCCGCAATTGCCGAAGGTATTTCTGCAGCTTTATCTTTCAGTTTTCTGCCGCCCTCAGTCAGTTTCAGAGTCAGCAGTCTCTCGTCATTCTCCGCTCTTTCCCGGGTAAGATAACCGGCCTGATCCAGTCTTTTCAGCACCGGTGTCAGCGTACCGTAGTCCAGATGGAGACATTCCGCAAGTTCCCTTGAGGATACTGTTTCTCTTTCCCACAGAACCATCATGACAATGTACTGGGTATAGGTGAGATTCAGTTCCTTAAGATAAGGAGTATATTGCCTGACAAGCTCTTTGGAACAAGCATATAGAGGAAAGCACACCTGGTTCTTCAGTTTTAATGTATCGTAACTGTGATCATTCTTTGCCACGGTGTCCCCCCTTCACTTTCGCGCAATTTACTTGTGCACAATTATATTAAACGAAAAATATGTATTTGTCAAACTACTTGAGTAAAAAAAGGCCCAAACGTTCTACTCCCGAATCATGAGAATTGACCGGAACATGGAGTCAAAAGCAATCCGTATATACAGCAGTAAACTCATAAGTTTATGTGGCAATAAGCAAAAGAACCCGGCAAACACCCGGGTTCTTCTTTCACTTAAATTTATTTTCATTACCTGAATATGTGTTATCCAAGCATTTTTCTCCCGTTTCAGAAGGAACGTATCTCTCTGACCTTTTCTTCATCCAGTCTTTTGACGATTTCTGTCAGCAGCTTCACCGCATTGACATAATCATCATAATGGATCATCGAAGTTGGTGTATGGGCATAGCGGCATGGTACATTCAACAACAGTACGGGTGTGCCTGCATTGGCATACTGAAACTCAGAAGCGTCCGTACCACCATGTTTCTGGACCACTGTCTGATAGGGAATCCCGCATTCTTCCGCAACTTCCGCAGCGAATTTCAGCAGTTTACGATTGGAGATTGTCGCACTGTCCATAAAGGTTAACTGAGGTCCCTTTCCCAGACAGCCTTCTTCCCTATTGCCCTGATACGTATCATCTGCCGGACCGATATCGATCGAGAAGGCAATATCCGCACCAACCTTATCCGCCATAGTGACAGCTCCCCGGGTACCTACTTCCTCCTGCACGCTGCCTCCGCCGACAAAGATATTCGGATGCCCGCTTTTCTTCAGATTTTCCATTGTCCGCAAAGATACCGCACAGCCGATCCGGTTATCCCAGGCCTTGTTGATGAGGTATTTCTGCTGCTTTCCTACTGCCGCAAAATCACCTTTCGGAACGATCAGGTCACCGATCCTCACCCCGAGTTCTCTGGCTTCCTCTTCACTTTCACAGCCGATATCAATGACCAGGTCTTCAATCTTGGGAAACTCCCTGCTTACGTATCCCGGTCCCAGGGAACAGATTCCCTCTACTTCTCCCTTTCCGGTATTGATCACAAAGTGCTGGGATAAAGCGCCGGACTCAAAGAAGAAACCACAGCGTGCTATCTTGATATATCCGTCTTTGGAGATTGCTCTGACAATAAAGCCGACTTCATCCATATGACCGACCGCCAGAATCTTCGGTCCTTCCTTCCCTTCATACGCGATCAAGGAACCCAGTCCGTCAGTCTCAACCTGATCAGTAAGCTTCAGAAACTCTTTTTTCAGATAGTTCCGTACAGCTTCTTCTCCTCCGCTCGTAGATTGCAGGTCTGTCAGTTCTTTTAAAAAAGCTAATTCTTGTTTCATAGGTTCATCCTCATCTTTGTACTGATTATAATCCGGGAATGTTTTCTTGGAACTTATAATTATCGATCATTGAATATGGCATCTGCGGCTTCCATCTCATCTATCCAGCTAAGATCTCCCTTAGCCGCTTTCGTCTTTGAACCGCAATTCGGACACTTCACGGATGGTTTATCTGTACGATACCCGCAGGCGGAACACTCGTATTCATCTTTACGCAAGATATGCGTATGTTGTATCCAGCGTGCGTTATTCTTCATCATCTTTCTCCGCTTCTTCCGCAAACTCTCCGATCTTTAACTTCCTGCGTATCTCTTCCGGGATATAATCCTCAGGTTCTATATATCCGCACTCTATCTTTTTAGTCATCATATTATTCCTCCGTTTCTTCTACACTCTTATTATCTATACATCTCTGGCAGAAAAAACGCACTTCCGGAAAAACAATACTCTCTAGAAACACCTTTCTTTTCTTTCTCTTTTACATCTTTCGATATTCCCGCAGCGATAACATAGTTCATTGTCACATATACCATCGTTATTGAAATAAGACAGGATATTATTTACTGTTGTCTCAGCGATATTATTCAATGCTTCTTCAGTCAGAAATGCCTGATGCGAAGTAACGATCACATTCGGCATGGAGATCAGCCGGGAAAGAAGATCATCATTCAGGATATGACCGGAACGATCCTCGAAGAAGACATCCGCCTCTTCTTCATACACGTCCAGACAGGCCGCACCGATTTTCCGTGCCTTGATACCATTAAGCAGAGCTTCCGCGTCAATCAATCCGCCGCGGGAAGTATTGACGATCACTACGCCCTTCTTCATTTTTTCAATCGCTGCGTCATTGATCATATGCCTGGTCTCATTCGTCAAAGGGCAATGCAGTGAAATGATATCACTTCGTTCAAATAGTTCCTCCAGTCCCACATACTCAATATCGCTGTCTTTTGCGGGAAAGAGATCATAAGCGATGACTTTCATTCCAAATCCCCGGCAGATATCGATAAAAATGCGTCCGATCTTTCCTGTGCCGACAACGCCTGCTGTCTTGCCGTGGAAGTCAAATCCGGTCAGACCGTTGAGAGAGAAGTTAAACTCCCGTGTCCGATTGTATGCCTTGTGGATCCGGCGTACGGAAGTAAGCAGGAGAGCCATTGCGTGTTCAGCTACCGCATAAGGTGAATAAGCCGGGACATGAACGACATGTACTTTTCCGAAAGCTGCCTGTACATCCACGTTGTTATAACCCGCCGAACGTAACGCAATCAGCTTCACCCCATACTCGTACAGTTTATTTATTACTCTGGCATTAACATCATCATTGACGAAAACACATACCGCGTCACATTCTTTTGCCAGTTCCACTGTATCTTCATTCAGCTTGGTTTCCAGAAACCTGATCTGCATATTATGCAAACCACCGTAATGTTCAAATGAAGGCTTGTCATATGCCTTCGCATCAAATAGTGCAACTTTGATCGTGTTCATATTTACTACCTCTTGTGTATCTTCTGCGGAAGCACGCAGTACCCTTGCCGAATCTCCCGATACATATGAATTATATACCTGTTCAGGCATCTGGAAACACGTTCCGGATATTAACAAAACTGACGCTGCCCGTAAGGCAACGTCAGTCTTTACTCATATTTCTACTTGAACTTTACTTTCACACTGAGTGTCGCATTCGGTTTTGTCGTCGTATTCCCTTCCAGATAGACCTTTAACTTTACTGTCTTTGTCTTCAGTTTTGCGATATCCTTTGGCAGTACATTCTCGTTGTAACAGATCTCGTACGTACCGTTCTGTTCCGCAAGCGTGAAATACGGTCTTCCTGACTTATCCTTCGGTGATACCATCACTACCCTCGCCACACCAAACTGTGCTTCTGACAATACTACATCTACCTGAGCCCTGCTGTAACGATCTGTCTTCAACAGAGTCACTTCCTTCGTACTTAATTTCACGGAAGCTTTTCCCTGCACTACCTTCAGTGTAACCGCCTTGGATGTCACACCTTCCACAGTAGCCTTTACCGTGAACTTATCCGCATGGGAAACCATTCCCGGAGATAACGGCCGGATCACGTATTTCCCATTATCTACAGTGATATAGAAGTAACCTGTCACATCTTCACTGACTTTCTTCTTTGTCTTGCCGTCATAGGTCTTCGTTACGGTAATATCCAAAGAATTAAGTGTATATTCGTAACAATTCTTGATCGTCGGCTTCAGTGTTACCTTGCTCAGCGGACGCACTACGTCGATACTTCCGGATGCCTTGAGTGTCACGGATACCTTCGGTACCGCAGCTGACTGCTTCACCGTAAATTTTACGGTATTGATTACCCCGGAGTCACCGAATTCTGCCAGTACCGTCGCATAATACGTGCCTGGCTCGGATATACTTCCTGCCGTGATCGTGATCACATTTCCTTGCTGAGTAATGTAGAACTTACTCATGAAGTTTGTGAATGAGGGATCATCCTTCTTATTGACACTAAGTACCGTGAAGGATGCTTGATCGGTGTTCATATTCTTCATCTTCGCGGTGATCGTCACCGGGCTCTTATATACTGCCAGGTCGATCACGCCTTTCGCGGTAAGATTCAGAACCGGTCTTGTGCTGTCTGCCAGTGTCTTTACCTTGAATGAAGATTCCTTTCCGTATATGGAAAGATATACGGTATAGGTATGCGCTCTTCCGTCAGACGCACCAGGTGTCACAACAACTTCACCGTTTTCCACGGATACGTTCAATACCGTACCGTTTTCATAGACTGAGCTGCCCTCCGTGATCCTGCTGAACTTGACTGGCGCATCCGCATACGATGCCGGTTTGATGGTAAAACTGGTGGATGCCAAGTCATTGGTTCCCGGTTTCACCGTGAGTGTCTTCGTCTTGAATGTGATTTGCGGCGCAGTATTCTTCGCACTTACCGTCACCGGCACACTCAGTGTTCCAAGCCAGCCTTCCGGCTGTACCTGCAGATACATCGTTGTCTTTTTCTGCGTTTTGCCTTCTTCACCGGAATATGTTACTGTACCAGACTCTTCGTCGTAATACACCCAGTCCGGATTGCTCTTATCTGGGTCCAAAACGACACTGCCCTCTTCCACTGTACCGCCGGTGAATTTGATTGTCTGATATTCCGTATAAGGCGCATAACTGCTCAAGGTAATTGCCTTTGCCTTGATCTTCGGCATATTCTTCTTTACCGTGAGAGTAAGCTTGTTGCTTGTCAGCGTCCACTGTCCGTTCACATATACTCTTGCCTCAGAAGTGTAACTGCTGTTTACTTCGACACTTCCTGCCAGGGCTTCCTCTGTAGGAATGATCTCCAGTGTCCGGTCATCAATGATATGCAGATAGAAGATCTTGTTCAGCTCTGTATCTGCGAATTCTGCTTCTACGATTGTTGCCCCGGTATCTTCGTGATCCGGTCCAGCAAAATTGAATGTCACATTGTTCTGTTCAAAATCCGGAAGGATCTTAATCTGTGTATATGCCGTCTTGTATAGTTCGACGGTTGCCTTTGTGTCAAGCAGTCTCAGACCGCTGAATGCTTCTTCCTCAAATACTTCTCCTTCGCCTTTCACCACGTCTACACGACACCGAGCCTCTGCCAGCACCACGTCGTTCTGAACGATCTGCGCAACTGCCCAGGCAGTTCCCGGCTCAGATCCCGCTGTAACATTGCCTTCTTCGTCTATACTGATCAGCGTACTGACATTTGCGTCCGCATCTTCAATGTGCCACTGCAGATTGTCTGCCCAGCTATCCGGTTCTGTTTTCACAACGATCTGCACACCGGTTTCTCCTGTCTTAAGAGCCAGATAGTCCTGTTCCATCGTGATTGACGCGTAAGGCACAAGCGCCGCCTCACCACGCATATCCCGGGAAATCGAGATAGAGTCTACGTCGCTGAAGAAACTCTTCTCTGTACCGTTTCCGTCTAATCCTGTGGTGAATACAATGCTGTTCCACACTGTGGGAGTAGACGCATGCAGAATACCGATACGCGCATTGCTGTCCAGTTTATCGGTGATCTCAAGTCTCCTCCCGTTCGTAATATACACGTCACTCAAACCGCTGCCGGCATAATTGTCCGTAATTACCGGATCACCTGACATGGCGATCGTACCGCCGTTCCAGTTGATTCCTCCGCCGTATCCTTCGGCCGTATTCCCTGTAATGGTACCTCCGGTCACGATCAGAGTTCCTCTGGTCCAGATACCTCCGCCGTTTCCGGGTACGGTATTACTGTTGATCGTACCGCCCTCCATGTACATCGTTCCATAGTTGACGATCGCACCGCCGCCGAACGTTGTGACAATATTCTGCGTGAAGTATCCTCCGGTGATAACCAGGACACCCTCCGGTGTGTTATGTACTGCACCTGCTTCTTTGGCTATATTACCGACATAATTACCGCCATGGATCGTGAGGTAACCATCATTGTAGATTGCACCGCCGCTGCCTGTATTATATGCCCCATAAAGCGCGCCGCTGCCTGTAATGGTCAATGTACCGTGGTTTGTGATGATATTACCGTTTTCTTCGGCTGTATTTAATCCTCTGTCGAGTGTATGTCCGTTCAAACAAAGTGTGACTTCTGTTCCTGCCGGGACAACCAGTGCTGTATCTTCGTCTTCTGCTGTATAATCACGTTCAAGTGTGATCAGACCGCCTTCATTGATTTCCTCCTGAAGCAGTGCCCATTGCGACGGCACTTCCAGAGATATTTCCGAAACCGGACTGGCGTAGTCTGTCTGATAATCTCCGTTCTGTTCCTCACTGAATACCTTGATCGTATAGTTTCCGGAATGGATTGACTCTGGAATTGTCATAGTCCATAGGCCTTCAGCGTTTTTTTCGGTGGTAGCGTAATACAGGTTATCTTCACCCTGACAGATCAATGCGGAAATAGCATCACCTTCTGCTGCACCGTGATAAGTCACTGTAAAGCTTTCTCCGGGAGCTACTCTAATACTATCCGCAAGATTCACATGAGCCTGGAAATACTTGCGGGGACTGTTTGAAAAGGTATCTTTCATTGTCAGCCTGAACCCGTTTTCACTGGAACCTATAATCCGGCCGAAATCTGAGTTTCCTTCAGGCTCCTGTGCTTTTGGCCCTTCGGCAGCAAATTTAAAGAGAACACCTCTGTAATCAAACTGAAAAGCAGGACGTGAAGCAGTACTGGTTCCCATATAGGGGTAAGTATAACCCTCCGCACCGTCACTGTATATAAAGTATCTCCCGTCATTATTTTGGCCATAAGGAATATATGCATATGCGCGTGTCCACCAAGAACGCCGCTGATCGTTATCGTCTTTATCAGGACCGGTTGCCCTGTCACTGTAGTTGGGTAAATAGTACTGCACTTCTTCTAATGAGAGAAGAAACAGCGTAGCGTTATTCAGTACTGACACTTCATCATTATCCGCCTTGGTTGTAGGGACCACGGCGCTTTTCTCAAGCGGTGAGAAGCCTTCATATACTGTATTACAGTAGTTATAAGCGTTTTGCCAGTTTTTCGGCCCGCCCAATGTCGAATACGAGAGCAGAAGCCATTCCCATTCGTTACCACCGATGATCTTCCACCGGATTCCGCTCACATAGACATAACCCACATGGGCTCTGGGAACACCGTTGATCCAGCCGTCCCCGATACCACGAATATCTTGACCTGTAATGATTACCGGTTGTTCCGGTTCAGGTTCTGTGACTTCCGGTGTCTCTTCCGGTTCTTCCGTTACCGGAGGTTCTTCTTCCTGTATCACGGTTTCCTCAGGTTCTTCGGATTCTTCCGGTTCTTCTTCCTGAGTGATTTCAATGACGTTCTCTTCTTCCTCCGGTTCTTCTTCCAGAAGCGTTTCTTCTTCCTCTTCCAGGATCGTTTCTGCCGTATATTCCGGTGTTTCTTCCGGTTCTTCGGCATAGAGGATCGTTGACATACAGCTCAATGATGTCTGTAATGCCAGAACCAGAGCCAGTGCCTGTTTCAATACTTTACTCATAGAATTCAGCCTCCTTGAACGCTGCCGTATGATGCCTGATGTATGATAAAAAGATGTCTTAATTAATATAAGTATATCTTACTAAAGGTATTTCGTGCTGAGAGAGTTGTCCGTATTCTTACAAAAACGGGTAATTTGTATACTTTTCTTCAGACAATATAAAAGACCGTCTTTTGACGGCCTCTGTCATTTAGTGACTTGTTTCGTGGACTCACCTGGATAGATACGTACTTGCGTTGATTGCAGCGTTGGCCCCGTCAGCACATGCTGTCGCGACTTGTCGCAGGGTCTTTGTCCGGCAGTCTCCTGCCACGAATACACCTTCGGTATGGGTAATTCCGCTTTCGTCAGATTCGAAGTATCCCTGACGATCCAGCTCAGCCAGATGCGCAAAGGAACTATTATTCGGAATCAGTCCTACCGCAAGGAATACACCATCGCAGTCGATCCTCTTCTCCTGACCGTTTTCAATAAATGTTACACCGGTCAGTTTTCCTTCTTCCGTAACGTAACCGGTAACCTTGGCAGAGAGATGCGTTTCCACATTGTGGTTGGCAAACAGTGTCTCCTGTGACTTTGCGTCGGCGGTAAATACCGGCAGATCCTGCAGAATGGTCAGTTTCCTGGCGATATTGACCAGGGTATTGGCTTCCACGAAGGCAGAATTACCGCCGCCGATCACCACCACATTCTTATCCCGGTATAGATCACCGTCACATACCGCACAGAAGTGAACGCCGTTGCCGATCAGATCCTCTTCTCCCGGCAGTCCCAGTGTTCTGTGAGTAGTGCCTGACGCAAGAATGAGGCTTCTTCCTTCATAAACGCTTCCCTCTTACGTCCGGATAAAGAAGACTTTGTCTTTTTTTTCTGCGCTGATCACATTTTCCAAAGTGACTTCCGCACCTTGCCCGATAGCCTGATCCAGCAGCTGATCGGCGAAGGTCTCGCCGCTGATGGATGCGAAGCCGGGGATATTTTCCACATTGGGCGTATTGACGATCTGGCCGCCGAAGACGCTCTTTTCAATGACCAGAACGCTTCTTCCGTTTCTTCTCCCGTATACAGCAGCGGTAAGGCCTGCCGG
>JAFRMA010000075.1 GCA_017430925.1 Solobacterium sp.
CGCTGCCCGGTCCCCAAACCTGCTGGCCGTAAACCATGGTTTCGTTGCACAGGTCGCAGATGCTCTTGGATTTGTCCGTATCCTGAGCACCGTTGAACCATGCCCAGTTGGACGCCAGTCCGGAGTCTGTGGCAAGGGAAGGATCGGGATAGATCTCCGTAATGGGTTCAACGTGTGCGGAACCGAACAGGCCGATAACAATCGTGTTAGCCGCCCGCATAACAACTTGACGCATACGGCTGAACTTGTAGCCGCCTGCCGTGCTGTTGGTATGAGGCGCTTCCATAGTCGCGTTCCACTTGAAAGCACCGGCGGATTCCTGAGAATTTACCGTCACGCCGGCATTTGCCGTGTTGATAAAGCTGATCGTCTGAGCAGGCGTAATGCCGTAAAGAGCGGTGCCTTCAGGAATGCTCATGCCGCCGCGTGGCATCATAACAACATGGTGTTTGGAGATGTCCGTTTCGCCGCAGCGATAGTAATAGTCGAAATCGCAGATAACCCAATCAGTCCCGCCAATAGTCCAGTAGTCACCGATAAACATATCGTCAAACGTGCCGTTTGCAATCTGAGTGTACTGGGCTTCGGTTACAGACGTACCAAGGCTCTTGCCGCGATAAATGCTGTTGTGGAATCCGGCATTCCGGTTTCCGCGAGTAGCGTCTCCGATGTAAGGCAGCTTCGCGATAGAAGCGTTCGCAGCTGTTACACCAGTGTCAATTGTATCCATATTGCTGTTAATAACGGCAATGTCCGCAGTATCAGAATAAGCGGGCTTAACAAGGTGCAGATCACCAGAAGTTTGTGTAGCCATTTATATCACTCCTTTACTGTCCGGCTAAAGCGCCCCATGTAAAGGAGCCTAATGCCGACTTCATGGTTGATACCGTAACAACATCGGTAGTCGAACCATTAATTGTTTTTGTTATTTTCTTGTTGTTGCTGTCGTAGGTGACTGTAGAAACAGTCGCGGTTTTATCCGCCTTCGCAATCAGCTTGGAGTCCATCTCGTTCTCCGTGTAGTAACGACTGTCGTGATCGTGACTCAGTGGAGCGAAGATGGTTGCAAGCTTTGTTTTGAACCTGGATAAACCGTTAAGATCAATTAAAGCCATAAGTTCTCACTCCTTTTCATGTAAACAGCGCATCGATCTGGCTGTTTGAAGCGACGTCAAAGCTCATATCCGAGCTTACGCCGAGCGCTGTTGTAACGTTTGCTTTTGTGATCTCACTGCGGATGGTAGCGGAACTCTTGTTCTCAACGTTGTTTAATCCAAGGTTTGATTTCGCCCCGGCGGCGTTAGCTGCGCCTGTTCCGCCTAACCAGAAACGTCTGATCAACTATCTGCGCAACGGTGTTGACAAGGAAGATGTTGAGAAGATGATGGACGAGGTTTATCTGGTCAACTGTGAAGGTGGTTTCTTTAACGGTGGTTCCTTCCAGCTGGAACGTCCTAACACATTTATCCTGCCTCAGGGCCGCTGTGCAGAAGCTTTACTGTTTGACGTGATCAAACCGTTACTGGCAAAGCGTTATCCCGGCAAGGTATTCACGATTCCTTCCAATGCGCACTTTGATACAACCGAAGGGAATATCAAACAGATGGGTTCCGTTCCTCGTAACCTGTTCCACAAGGAAATTCTGTTTGAAGTACCGGAAGACGGCAAATACGAAAAGAATCCCTTCAAGGGCAACATGGATATCGATAAACTGAAACAGCTGATTGATGCTGTCGGTATCGAAAATGTCCCGATGATCTATACTACAGTTACCAACAACTCTGTCTGCGGTCAGCCGGTTTCCATGGCGAATATCCGTGAAGTATCTGAACTGGCGCATAAGTATGAGCTTCCTTACATTATGGATGGTGCTCGTTGGGCTGAGAACTGCTACTTCATCAAGATGAACGAAGAAGGTTATGCGGATAAGTCCATCGCTGAAATCGCCAAGGAAATGTTCTCTTACTTCGATGCTGTATGTGCATCCCTGAAGAAGAATGGTCATGCGAATATGGGCGGCTTGCTTGCATTCCGTGACAAGGGTTACTTCTGGAAGAAATTCTCTGAATTTAATGAAGATGGCAGTGTCAAGACAGATATCGGTCATCTGTTAAAGGTTCGTCAGATCTCCGCTTATGGCAACGATTCCTACGGCGGATTATCCGGTCATGATATCATGGCTCTGGCACAGGGTATGTATGAAGAGCAGCGTTTTGAATACCAGCATGAGCGTGTTTCCCAGTGTGAATATCTTGCACAGGGTCTGCACAAAGCCGGTGTTCCGGTAGTATTGCCTGCCGGTGGTCACGGTGTATACATCGATGTTGACAGATTCTTTGATTACAAGAGAGGCCATGAAAGCTTCGCTGGTCAGGCACTGTCTCTGGAAATGATTCATCGTTACGGTATCCGTTGTTCAGAACTGGGTGATTTCTCCATGGAATATGATCTGAAGACTCCGGAACAGCAGGAAGAAGTCTGCAACGTCGTACGTCTGGCAATCAACCGCAGTCAGTATTCTAAACAGCATATGGATTACATCATCGCTGCAGCTGAACAGCTTCACAAAGATCGTGATACCATCCCGAATCTGCGTATCACCTTCGGCCGCACACTTCCGATGCGTCACTTCCACGCATGGCTGGAACCGTACGCTCAGACCAAGGAAGAACTCTGTGACCAGGACTAAGAGATGAAGAGTGCAATCGTACCTGAAAACGCACCGGCAGCAGTAGGACCATACAGTGCTGCAATCGAATGTAACGGTGTCATCTACGTTTCCGGTCAACTTCCGGCTGATCCCGTAACAGGTGCATTCCCGGAAGGAATTGAGGCTCAGACCAGACAGAGTCTGGAGAACCTGAAAGCCTGTGTAGAGGCTGCCGGACTGACAATGGATAACGTTGTGAAGACCACTGTTCTGTTATCTGACATAGCCAACTTCGGCGCAATGAACAGTGTTTATGCGGAGTATTTCCAGGCTCCGTATCCGGCACGCGCAGCATTCCAGGTTGCGGCTTTACCCAAAGGCGCCCTGGTTGAGATTGAGTGCGTTGCCGCAAAATAAGCCTTGAGATACCACTGTACTTAACGACATAAATATCCTTAGTCAATGATCTTGACTGATGAGATTATGACAAAAAAATGGATGTTCCCTGAATGACAGGGGACATCCATTTTTTATCCAAAGTACCAGGAAGGAAGCCACTCCAGGAACTTGATGTATTCCGGGGTAGTGCCGAAACCGGTAAGTACAGGCAAAAAGAGGATAAATACCAGAACAGAAATACCCGCAAAGATCCATGTATAGCTCTTCCACCGGTTATTTCGCTGGATCAGCACGCGCATCGCATAGACAATACCCATGATCATAAAGAAACTGGTAGGGTAGAAGTGATAAGCGAATACACAGCGCTGTACAAGAACCCATGGCATGATCGCACTGAGATACCCAACCAGGATGACAAACGCGTCACCATCACGGTCACGGATACACTTGTATATCGTAAGAAGGGTTGCGAAGAAGCCTCCCCAGCAGACGATTGGATTGGAGAAACATGCGATCGTCCGGGAAGGATCCAGGTCTACTCCGTCATAATACCAGATTGGACGGATATCCAGGATCCACTGCCACCAGGTACTCTGGTAGGGATGTGTAGCGTCCAGATCGATATGATAGTTGTAGATATACTTGATCTGATCAATCACGTTGGGAATACTGTAGCCGTTACGCCATACTTTACAGGGAACATATGAGGCAAAATAGATCACGACCGGAAGGATCACAAACACCAGAACACACCACAGAATCGTACGCAGTGTACGCTGGGAAAACACCTTGATCATGTCCTCGCATACTTCATCATTATCGTCTGAAAGACTTGTTTTCAGCATTGAACGGGCAATCCTGGTCTGCCTGTACTGCAGATACAGATTGGTAAAGAATAAGACAGCCAGGCCTACAGCACTGTAGCAGGCCGTCCACTTTGTGGCAATACCCAGTCCCATGGCAATACCGCTGCACAACAGCAGACGACGTTGTACACGCCACGAGGTATCATAGAAATTCGTATAGTAGTAACGAAGCATATAATAGTACATCAGCAGGATAAAGAAGACACTGAACGGTTCCAGCGTGGCGATCCTGGATGTGGTAATGTGCATGAAATCGACAGAGAACAACAATGTCCCAAGAGTTGCGTATTCCGGTTTGATGAAGATGACCTTCAGCACCGCATACAGCAGCGGTACCAGCAAGACACCGAACAAAGCGCCGGGAATTCTCCAGGCCAGCGGATGCATACCGAAGATCTTAATTGACAGGGCAATCAGAGAGGTGCCGAGCAGGGGATGTACACTGGCGTACATATACTGTCCGTTGGCAATCTCCCAGGCATTCCGGGGATGATAAACCTCATCAAAATAACTCTGATCCTGATATGTAGGATGGAGGACAACACGCTCCTGTTCATCCACAACCAGGGATGCCGGATACTTTTCCGTATCAATATCTTCATATACAGATACCGGAAGGAGTCTGTCTTCTCCGGTCTTCTTAAAGCCGATCTCGCTTAACGTCGTATCCGGCGAGGTGGAAGTGACCCGTATATAGCGGTAATCCCATTCGCCTTCAGTAAATGTGTAATGGTAGATGGAGCCTTTCTCCAGGGTAGTGATTTCTTCCCAGCTCATACCATCGGAAGAACCGTGGATCTGCAGATCGTGGTATCCAAGCTGGTAATGTACAGGATTTGAGTTGTTGTCACCTTCCCCGTAGAAGGTATAGATCGTATCAAAGTCGGTTTCTTCATCCAGACGCAGAACAAAACTTTGTTCTTCATTCTCCGGCTGCCAGGTCGTTACCGGCATGATTGTATTGCCCAGCTGCCAGAAGGATACCAGCGCATACAGAGCCGTGATCAAGGTGATCAGAAGGTAATCGGTTTTTGTGTATTCGGCTGCTTTGCGGGACTGACGGAAAAGGGAATGATATTTCTTTTTCGGAAGGGATATCGTTTCCGGAAGATAACTGAATACCAGCAGGACCAGACTGAAAACAAACACGGAAGCGACCATCAAGGTGATTGATTCACTGTTTTTAAAGATTTTTGTGCTGAGCTCTTCAACGATCATAATACGTAAAATATTATAGCAGTTATTTATCTGCAGATTCAGCAGAATAATGTTAGCACTCCTATTGACAGAGTGATAGAAAATGCGTAAAATTACGGTGTTAGCAAAGATAGCACCAGAGTGCTAAACGGGAGGTATATATGTTAAAACCATTACATGATTATGTTGTATTGGAAAAAGCAAAAGAAGAAGTAAAAACACAGAGCGGAATCATTCTGACAACAGGTGAGGCGAAAGATGCGCCTTCCATCGGTATTGTCATTGCGGTAGGTCCTGGGAAGACAGAAGACGGCAAGCTGGTTCCGATTGAATTAAAAGAAGGTCAGAAGGTAATCTTCAAGAAGTATTCCGGTACGGAAGTATCCTACGAGAAGAAAGAGTATTTATTGATCAGCGCAGCCGATATCCTGGCTGTAGTGGAATAAGAGAAAGGCGTGATTGTTTATGGCAAAAGAAATCAGATATTCCAAGGAAGCACGGAAAAAGATGCTTGACGGCGTGAATACGCTGGCAGATGCAGTTAAGGTTACATTAGGCCCTAAGGGACGTAATGTCGTGTTGGAGAAGACTTATGGTTCACCGATGATCACCAACGATGGTGTGACGATTGCCAAGGAGATCGAACTGGAAGACAAGTTCGAAAACATGGGTGCAAAGCTCGTATACGAAGTAGCGAACAACACCAATGAATTAGCCGGCGATGGTACAACCACAGCGACAATTCTCGCGCAGTCCATGATCCAGAATGGAATCAAGGAAGTGGATAAAGGTGCCAACCCTGTACTGATGAGAGAGGGTATTGAGAAAGCTGCCAAAGCAGCTGCAGAAGCTCTGTTAAAGAACTCTCACAAAGTCAATACAAGCTCTGATATCAAGAATATCGCTACCGTATCTTCCGGCAGTGAAGAAATCGGTCAGATCATTGCGGACGCTATGGATAAAGTAGGCAAAGATGGTGTCATCAATGTCGATGAATCCCAGAGTTTTGAAACATTCCTGGAAATGGCGGAAGGAATGCAGTATGACAAGGGATATGTATCCCCGTACATGGTTACCGACCGTGAAAAGATGGAAGTTGAACTGGAAAATCCGCTGATCATGGTTACTGATCAGAAAGTCAATACGATCCAGGATATTCTCCCGGTTCTGGAAGAAGTAGTAAAGGCAAACCGCGCATTGCTGATCATTGCGGATGATTTCGACAATGAAGTCATGAGTACACTGATCATCAACAAGCTTCGTGGTACATTCAACGTTGTCGCAACCAAGGCTCCGGGCTTCGGTGACAATGCTAAGAACAATCTCGGCGATATCGCTACACTTACAGGCGCGAATATCTTCGCAAAAGACCTGAACGCAAATCTCTCTGAGATGAAAGTGACAGATCTCGGCGGTGCCAAGAAGGTTGTCGTAGGCAAGGATAAGACAACGATCATCGGCGGTAAGGGCAAGAAAGCTGCTGTAGCAGACAGAGTTGCAGAGATCCGCAATACACTGGAGAACACAACTTCCGAGTATGACCGCAAGAAACTGATGGAACGTCTTGGCAAGCTGACCAACGGTATCGCTGTGATCAAGGTTGGTGCCACAACCGAAACGGAACTGAAAGACAAGAAACTGCGTATTGAAGATGCTCTGAATGCTACAAAGGCAGCGGTTGCCGAAGGTGTTGTTGCCGGCGGCGGACTGGCTATGGTCAAGGCATACAAGGATATCCGCGCTACAATGAAATCGGATACTACAGATATCCAGAAGGGTATGAATGTTGTTCTGGAAGCTCTGAAACAGCCGATCATGCAGATTGCTGAAAATGCCGGATATGACGGTGCGGAAATCTTCGAGACACAGATGACCAAGAAAGAGAATATCGGCTTTGATGCCAAACATGGTGAATGGGTCGACATGTTCAAGAAGGGTATTATCGATCCTGCCAAGGTTGCGCGTTCTGCTCTGCTGAATGCCGCAAGCATCTCCGGTCTGTTTATCACAACAGAAGCTGCAGTTGCTGAGATTCCGGAAAAGAATCCGGCACCGGCTCCGCAGATGCCTGAGTACTAATTCTTAAACAATTTACGAGTATAAGGTGCAGATTCCTGCACCTTTTCTCTTGGGAAAGACTAGTCTTTTTTCCGGTTCAAGTTTATACTGTTAACGTTATGTGGAATAAGATCAAAGAAAGATTTTTAACAAAGCAGTTTCTGACCTTCGGTATTATCGGTGTGATCAATACATTGGTATCCCAGGGACTGTACATGGTATTTGTCGGGATGGAAGTTGCCGTAGGCACTGCCAGTATACTAAGTGATGTATTGTCGATGATCGGTTCTTACTTCATGAATACCTATTTCACCTATAAACAGAAACCTACCTGGAAGAGTGCGGTAACCTTTCCCTTAAGTTACATTCCGGGAATTATTATCTCTGCCTTGATGGTTGTTCTGGTGGTGGATATATTACATGCGCCGAAGATGTTCGCAAAGATTCTTTCACTTCCTTTGTACATTCCGGTCAACTTCCTGTGCATGTCCTTTATCATGAAGAAGTTCGGTAAGAAGTAATGAAATTGTTCGCTGTACTTACATTGCTTGTCCATCTGCTTACACCTGCTCCGGATTTGATCGGAGGGGTTATTTTTATCGGTGACTCTTATGTACTTACCAGTCACTGGCCGGATTATACGGCAGAGTATGCGGGGATCGAGAAGTATTACGTCAGTGCCGCGGGAGGCACGGGATTTGTGAATACACCGAATGTACGTGTTGGTGAGGAACTCAGACCAACGAATTTCCTGACGCTGCTGGAAGACGCGTGTTATGCCGTGGGTGATGATGATTACCGGTGGATCATCGTGGAAGGCGGATATAATGATCAGTATTACGGTGAGGATGAGATCCTGCCGCAGATCAGACAATTCTGTGATATGGCGAGAGAATACTTTCCCAATGCCCAGGTCGTCATTGGTGTCAATGCCTGGCACCAGGATTATGAAGAGATCCGGCATATGATCCAGAATGCGAGAGAGTCTTATAAAAAAGGCGCGGAACAGAATGGCGCATGGTTCCTGGAAGGGCTGGAGTTTGTATTGCGTGATCAGGATGTATTCGCCAATGATCATTTTCACCCCAAAGAAGCAGGGGGAAAACTCCTTGGTGAGTATACCGGACAGTATCTGATGGATGCTGTTGGTGTCCCGGAAGAACCGGAAAAAGAAAAATCCCACAGGGCATGGATCATCTATGCGGCTGTGGGAATCGGACTGATTGTGATGGAACGTTTTCTTTACAGAAGACGTGCAAGCAGGTGAATCAGAGCACTGTTCCAGTTGACGGAAATTTCATTTGTTGAATAACTGCGCGGGTGATCCGCGTAGTTTTTTGCAGGAGGAGTATCCAGGGGTATCTTGGCAGTCACCGGATCTTCATGATAGGTATCCGGTCCTCCAACCAGGGCTCCGGTCATAGCCGCGTTGTGTGACTCTGCCAGACGGCTGTGAATATTCTTCGGGTAATCTGTACCATACCCGGTGATGTAACTCTTATTCATGACGTTCTTACCCAGCAGGTAATTCAGTTGTTCTACAGCAGCCTGCTGGTATTCCTGGTTTCCGCTGAAGTCATAGGCCATGGTCAGAATAATACCGTGATTGGCGATTTCAGCATTACTGCCCCAGGCATAATTGGAGATCGCTGTCTGGTATCCGCTGCTGTGCACAAAGGTCATCAGCTGATTTGCTTCATAGAGCAGGGCATCACGCAGATTTCTGTGAAAACCGGGATCGGTTTCGGCTCCTTCAGGACTGATCAGGAACAGATATTTACCGTAACAACCGACATTTGTCCAGCTCAGACCTTCGGAGTATGTACGATCTTCCGCAAACAGTTCTTTGGCTTTCTCGAGGTATTCCTGTTTCTTTGTGGCATTCCACAGGGAGATTGCCGCATAGAACCGGCAGTCCTTGTCTTCATCATCCAGATATACACCGCCGCTGTATCCTTCCGGATTATTGTAATTGATGACATCCGGGTGTTCACTGAGGTATTTCCAGGCTTTCTCGGCAGCCTCCAGACAACGTCTGCTGAAGTCCGCATCCCAGTCCTTGTAGATATAGGAAGCCAGAGCGACAGCACCGGCAAAATCAGCTGTGGATGTTGTTTCTTCAAGCAGCAGGATCAGCGGCATATGATCATCCGCGGGATCGATAACATCCGGGAACTGCTGCGTCATGACCGTGTTGTATACACCGCCGTCTTCGGCCTGCATCTTCAGCATCCATTCCAATTCATACCGCGCTTCATCCAGAATATCCGGTGCCCAGTTGCCCGCATCCGGTCCCTGGCTGTCTCCGAAAAGCTGAGGCGCAAACATGTACGCGAAGAGAAGATCTGAAACCGCTTTGGCTCCCGTCTTCATATAGCGCCCGTAATCTCCGGCGTCATGCCATCCTCCGGACACATCTTTCATACTCTCCAGACCGTAGACCTGCGCCTCTCTTGTATGACAGATTCCGTGTGCAAACGATCCTGCCCAGGAGGCATCCAGGGCAGTACCGCATCTCTGCAGGGAAAGAACCATCAGAGCGTCATTTAACAAGTTCCCGTAAGGCATGGGACTGATCACAAACGGCTGTGAAGTAACTCCGATCTGTGAGCGGATATAATACGTACCGGGTGTTGTGACATTGGTGAAATCACCGTAACAGTTGACTTCTCCGGTGTGGGGGTTTTCCAGCTTCTGCTTGATGGCTCCGGCATAGACACTCTTTCCTGTCTGTGTGTCGATCACATCGAATAGATCTCCGGCATCGTAAGGGAATGTACAACGTTTCTGTGCCTTGATCATATACCCGATCTGGTTGACCTTGACAACATTCTGTGTGTTGGATGGGACGATACGCAGCTGGGTGATCTGTATTGTGTGCGGGTCAATGACACTGCCGTCAAAACCCAGATCAAATTCCAGACGACCGTTCCACAGAGCCGCACCGTTACTTGTATAGGTCAGTTCATACCCGGTCTTTTCACCGTTAAGCCTGTAATCCACAGAAGTCAATGTTTGCCAGGTATCCGCGTTCATCAGTGATACCCGGATATTCCGGTCAATCGTGGAGTATGCCTCAAAGTAGATATAGAAATCTGTATTTGCGGGAATGGGGATACCGTCACGGTAGTACGTGAGACTATCGATCCCCGTACCGGGATGATCAACTTGAAGCGTAGTCCCTTCAAAGTATTCCGAACCGGTGACATTCGCGTCAGAAGTCATGATTGACCAGCCGCTGACAAAATCCGTATTGTTGTCTACCGATGCCGGCGCATAATCCACATGTTCATACTCTATATTCAGCCCGGTTACCGGTACTGCCGGCTCCGGTTCTTCTGTACTGCCCGGTGTTTCTGCAGGTGCGGATGTCTCCGGTTCCTCCGTGGTATCCGGCGTTTCTTCCGGTGTATCAGTCTCGGCCGGAGACGGGGAAGGATCGGGATGGAAAGGCTGCGGTCCACGCAGTAAAATACCGCTGGTGATGAACACAAGAAAACCAAGCAGTATGATCAAAATTCCTTTTACTGTTATTTTTCTTTGCATAGCAGTTATTATATATGATTCAACAGAAAAATAATCTTAATTTTTCTGATTTATTACGTTAAGAAGGGACTGGATCGCTTCTTCATTTGTGTATTCATAGTTGATCTGTGATGGTACGCGCTCAATGACGATCTTCTTCAATCCTTCAAGAATATCTCTGCGGTCATACCGGCAGGCTACAGCCTGGGAATCCTTCATGATCCGGTAGGTAGGGCTCTTGGATGTGGTGACTGCCAGTACATCCTTATTCAGCAGAGAGTATTCAATGATCTTACTGGGGAGGTAGGGCTGTATCGTATCTTCCGGCAGGATCGTGTCAAAAAGCAATACGGCATCACTGAGGTTCATCCTTGCGATACATTCCTCGTAGGGAATCTTCTTATGTATCCGGAAATACTTGTTCAGACCTTCATCACGGATCAGTTTCTTATCACTCCTGCGGAAATCTCCGTATTGTTCGATCACCAGCGGGATATCCGGATATACCTGGACGAAGTCCTTTACGGCATAGATGAATTCCCGGATCAGGCGATGGCCGTACACTCTTCCGAAATGCGCCAGAGTAAAGGTATCTGTGGTCACTTCACTTTTCTCTACAGGTTTTACCTGATTCCATTCGGGTATATAGTTCAGAGGTACGATGACGGATTTCCTGAGTAGTTCATCTTTATTCAGGTGATGATAATACTTGAGATATTCTCCGATCATGAAGTCTCTCTGTTCTTCACAGATAAAGACCAGATGATCCGCGTAATCAAACGCATTGGCTTCATCGTCATCCACAACGTAATATTTCAAATACAGATGAAAAGCAATCTTCTCCGGCAGAGTATAAGATTTATATGTCTCAGGATCAAATTTATACGGACTGTGATTGATCGGATCCGAGAAAGCCGCGATCCAGATCAGTTCCGGGTGTTCCTTCTTCAGGGCTGTACCGACACGTGTTGTATAGCAGGGGAAAGACATCGTATAGAGATATTCCTGCCCGTCATACATGGAAACAGCCTGGGAGATATATTTACGCATATTCCGCAATCCCTTGAACAGATTGACATTCTTGATGGAGAACAGGACATCGTTGTATTTACCCACTTCACGGATATCAAATTTATCGTGTTGGGGATCCTTGGTAAAATCATTTAACAGAGTCTTATCGGTACTTGGTCCTTGTAACGCGCATACGTCAAAAGTCATCGGTAATAACCTGAGATGTTTATATGCCAGCAGTATATTGGTTTCGTTATACGGCAGAAAAGGACCGGGAACGACCAGACATCTTTTTTCACTCATGGTATAAGTATACCTTATTTTGTTTATCCTGACGAAGAGAAACGTAGTTTTATGGTAAGATATTCAATGGAGAAGTGTTTATGGAATTGAAAGAAATGCATGAGAGAGAAACGGAAGCGCTGCGCGTGCTCCGGGATATCTGTGATGCCCACAACATTGAATATTATCTGATTGCCGGTTCTACCCTGGGTGCTGTCAGGCATCGTGGTTTTATTCCGTGGGATGATGATATCGATGTCGGTGTGAAGTATGAACGTATCTGGGAACTGGAAGAGATTCTGTTAAAGGAACTGCCGGAGCCCTATACTTATATTTCCTACCGGACCAATTCGAGATATCCTCTTTTAAACCCCAAGATCCTGTATCAGGGAATATGTTTTATTGATATTTATCCTCTGGTGAGGATCTCCGATAATGATAAGGAAGTGGAGATCCAGTGGAAGGTAAAGAAAGAACTGGAAAAAATCTACAACCACAAGATCAACTATGAACTGGATCAGCAGACACCTTCCGAAAGAAAAATCAACGCTCTGAAAGCCTCCCTGCAGACCCGTGAACAAATACAGAAGAAACTGGAAGATAACTGTGACCGTTATACCAACCAGGAAACCGGAAGATATATCAATCTTTTCAGCGTCTATTCCTGTGAAAAAGAACAGATCCTCGCACGGTGGCTGGATCAGGCGGAAATCGTGGAATTTGAAGGATTGAGACTGCGCTCTGTAGGTTGTACAGATGAGTATCTGACACATCTGTACGGTGATTATATGGAACTGCCGCCGGAAGAAGAAAGAATCCCTAAGCACGAAGCGGAATACTTCGGTGACCTGCTGTAAGGATAAAGGACATCTGCCATGGACAAAGTCGTATTGCTTGTGAATAGTTGTGATGCGTATGAGGATTGCTGGATCCCGTTTTTTACTCTGCTTAAAAAGTACTGGAATCCTCAGATGCCCATCTATCTGAATACGGAAACGAAGTCCTGGTCGTTTGAAGGGCTGGATATCCATACACTGCAGCTTTACCGTAAGGAAGATAAACCGGAATGGTCAGAACGGCTGATCTGTACATTACAGAATATTGACGCGGAATACGTGATCTTCATGCTGGATGATTTCTTTCTGGAAGAACCGGTAAATACGGAAGTGATCGATCAATGTATCGCGTGGATGGACAAAGATCCTGCCATTACCACGTTTAACTTCATGCCGATCGGGCACGGAAAGAATCTGCCATGTCCGTATCCCGGATTTATGCGGAGACCGCAGGACGGGGAATACCGCCTGAATTGTCAGGCCGGTGTCTGGCGCCGAGAACATCTTCTGCATGATCTGCGTCCGCACGAAAGCGCATGGTTGTTTGAAACCCTTGGGTCACGCCGCAGCCGCCGGTACAAAGACCAGCTGTTCTATGCGGTAATCCCCGAAAACCATGTGATGGAGTACAACTTTGTGGAGGGTGCTGCCCTGCACAGAGGAAAGTGGAACAGGCATACGAAAGATATCGCTGTCAAAGAGAATCTCAACATCGACTTTGACAGACGCGGGATCAATACGGATATCAGCGGGAGTACACAGAGTAAGTGGAAGTATATCCGTTCCCGTCTGAAACCGAAACTGATGATGAAAGCATTGATCAACAGGTGGAAATCATACCGATGAAAAAAGAAAAAATCGCCATCGTTACTACCGGGGCATTTCCCGTACCTGCCGTAAAAGGCGGCGGTGCGGAGACCCTGGTAGAGATCCTTCTGAAACAACAGGAGGTTTTTCAGCAGCTTGATCTGACCTTATTGAGTATTTATGACGAAGAGGCAGTAGAACTTTCCGCGCAGTATCCGCATACGAAGTTCTGCTTTATCCGCCCGCAGAGTCACTGGTATAAACTGGACGGGATGATCCACCATGCGGCATATGATCTGTTGCATAAAGAGAATCACCTGGCGTATAAATCCATCTTCCAGAGACTCGACTATATCCGTCTGGCCGCGAAATATATTCATGACAGAGACTTTGACAAGGTTGTCTTTGAAAACCAGATGGCTTTACTGTGGGTACTGCGCTATCCCGGAAACCAGCAGAAATTCGCGGACAAATACTATCTTCATATCCATAATCATCCCGCAAGATATGCAGGAAATGAGAAGCTGGCGGCAGACGCCCGGAAGATCATCTGTGTCAGTGAATTTATCGGGAAGGCATTTGCGGGAAATATCGGTGTTCCGTTCGATGATCGTTTTGCGGTACTGAAGAATGTCGCGGATGAATCCCTGTTTGATCCGTCCGGGATAACTGAGCAGGAACTTCGGGATCTGCGTAAGAAGTACTCTCTCGGACAGGAAAGAGTGATCCTGTTCTGCGGACGTCTGATCGAAGGGAAGGGTGTAAGAGAATTACTGCTTGCCTACGAAAAGATGAACCGTCCTGACACAAAACTGGTGATCGTGGGAAGCTTCAACTATAATTCCACGGAAAAAAGTCCGTACGAAGACAAACTGATGGAGATCCTGGACAGGATCGGAAGAGACAAGGTGATCTTCACCGGGTATATCCCGCACGAAGAGCTTCCGAAATACTATGCCCTGGCAGATCTTGTGGTGCTTCCTTCCACCTGTGAAGAAGCTGCCGGTCTGACGGTTATTGAAGCGATGATGATGCTGAGGCCGGTCATTACCACAACCATGGGAGGTATCCCCGAGTATACCAATCCGGAATGCGCTGCATTGCTGGAAAACGATGAATCGCTTCCGGAACAGATCAGAAACGCGATGGAGGATCTTCTGGATTCTCCGGAGAAGTGTCAGGCAATGAAAGACGCGCAAAAAGAATATACGAAGATAGTCTCACTGGCTGAATACTATCACCGGTTTGTGAGAATCCTGGAGGATTGACATATGGGAGTCAGTATTGTTGTTCCGGCATACAACGCGGAAACTTACCTGAGGGAATGTTTGGATTCTGTCCTGAATCAGACGTTTTCAGATTGGGAACTGATTCTTGTGGATGATGGCTCGAAAGACCACACCGGGGATATTTTTGACGAATACGCGCTGAAAGATTCACGGATCAGGGTGATCCATCAGGTAAACAAAGGATTGGTCCGGGCAACCGAAACAGGAGTAAATGAGGCAAAACAGGAATATCTGATGTTTCTGGATGCTGATGACTGGTATGAAAAGGACATGGTAGAGCGGATGTACTCCGTAATTACGGAACAACATGCGGATTGTGTTAACGGAACGTATAAGAAGTATACGTCTGACGGAAAGTATACAGAACCTGTCCCTCTTCAGTTCCATGTCTATGAAGGGCAGGAGGTAGAAGGACAGATCCTGAAACCGTTCTATGAAGTCAACGCGAATATCTACCGGCACTGGTCCGCACCGCGCTGGGATAAGATTTACCGTACGGAGATCGTCAGAAAAGTCTGCGGAGAACGCAACCGCGACCTGGTATACGGGGAAGACCTGGATTTCTGCCTTCGTAATCTGGCCCATTGCGAGAAGGTGGTGACGACCGCCCAGAGAGGATATTGCTACAGAGTTCTGGATTCCTCCATGGCGCACGGATACAGCGAGAAGATGCTGAAGACCTACGAAAAGATGCTTCAGGCAATCCGTGATCTTGCGCAGGAACAGAACCGTCCCTACGCGGCGAGAGGGAAATTCGAAGATCTCGGCTATGTGAATATGCTGTATGAACTGGATAAGGAAAATCTTACCCGTGAAGAAAAAGCGGCGATCCGGAAGATGCTGATGAACAAGCTGAATGACCGGAATATCCGCTTAAAATTGTGGATAAAAAAAGATTTTCCGGGGAAAACAATACTCCAGAAAATCTATCGGAAAATCCGTGGTTAATTATCTCCGAAGAGGTCTCTTGTGTAGACCTTTTCTTTTACATCCTCAAGTTCCTTGTACATACGGTTACAGATGATGATATCACACATGTTCTTGAATTCATCCAGATCTGTAATGACTTTGGAACGGAAGAATTCTTCCTCTTTCAGTGCCGGTTCATAGACGACCACAGGAATTCCCTTGGCTTTAATTCTCTTCATTACTCCCTGAATGGAAGAAGAACGGAAGTTATCGGAATTCGCTTTCATGACCAGACGATATACACCAACAACCTTGGGATTCTGCCTGATGATCATATCGGCGATATGATCTTTTCTGGTACGGTTGGAGTCAACGATTGCCTTGATCAGTGTCTCCGGTACGTCCTTATAGTTGGCCAGCAGCTGCTTGGTGTCTTTCGGCAGACAGTAACCGCCGTAACCAAAGGAAGGGTTATTGTAGTGATTGCCGATTCTCGGGTCAAGACATACACCGTCGATGATCTCACGGGTATTCAGCCCGCGGATCTCCGCATAGGTATCCAGTTCGTTGAAGTACGCGACACGCAGAGCCAGATATGTGTTTGCGAATAACTTGATCGCTTCTGCTTCGGTAGAACCGGTAAGCAGTACAGGGACATCTTCCTTCAGGGATCCTTCTTTTAACAAACCCGCAAAGACTTCTGCTTCTCTGGTATTGTCTCCGACAATAATACGGGAAGGGTAAAGGTTGTCATACAGGGCTTTTCCTTCTCTGAGGAATTCCGGACTGAAGATGATCTTGTCGGTATGATATCTTTCACGCATGGACTTGGTGAAACCGACAGGAATCGTGGATTTGATGATCGTTACCGCTTCCGTGGCATATTTCAGCACCAGTTCGATGACATTTTCCACACTTCCCGTGTCAAAATAGTTCATATCACTGTCATAGTTTGTCGGGGTAGCGACAATGACATAATCGGCGCCTGTAAAAGCTTTTTCGGGATCATCACATACATTGAGATCCAGATCTTTCTCTTTGAGATATTCTTCGATTTCCTTATCAACAATAGGGGAAATACGGTTCTGAATCATGTTCAGACGTTCTTTACTTATATCGTAGGCGGTCACGTGATGTCTCTGTGCCAGCAGAATCGCATTGGAGAGACCGACATAACCAACACCTGCAACTGTAATATTCATAACTATCACCTCGCCACTTTATTATACTGAATTGTAAAGTAATATCCACCTAAAACGTTATGTGATAGAATAATATAGGTTTAGACTATGAACAGACTTACACGTTTTGCCCGCAGATACAGAGAGTTCAGCATTTTCCTGCTGGATGCATTTTGTATTCTCTTTGCGTATCTCCTGGGTTTCCTGATCCGTTTTATCGATAATCCTCTGAATCTCGAATACTATTCACACCACTTTGAAAAGACAGTCTTCACCATGCCTTTCGTCTTGATCCTGTACTACGTATTTGCGCGCATCTTCAAGATCAACCAGGCACTTTGGAAATATACAAGTATCTATGAGATCGGAAGAATCGGATTTGTGGCAGTATTGTCAAACCTGGTCTGGTTCCTGATCGTCGACTATCTTCCTGTACGTCCGTATATCCGCTCCGTACCGATTCTGGCCACGATCTTCCAGGTGGTTCTCATGCTGGGTATACGTTTCCTGTACAGGTTTTTCCGGGCTAAGGAGATACAAAACAGCAAGCACCGCAATGCCCTGATCATCGGCGCCGGTTCTGCCGGAGCACTGCTTTACAACGATATTATGACCAACGATCATCTGGACGCGAACGTGCTGGGCTTTGTCGACGACAACAAGAACCTGAAAGGCATGCGTATTCAGGGTGTGGAAGTTCTTGGTACGGTAGATGATATTCCCGAGATCATCAAGGATAAGCAGATCGATATCGTCTATATTGCGATACCCAGTGCCTCCAAACAGAGGATCGCCGAGATCATCGATGCCTGCAGTGCTTTGTCTTTGCGCACACAGATCATGGATTACCGCGTCAAGGAGAATCTCGAAGAAATCTCTTCTCTGCGTGAAGTATCCGTAGAGGACCTGTTGGGAAGGGATGAAGTCAAGCTGGACGTGTCCTCTATTTCTGACTATCTCCATGGGAAGACCGTACTCGTGACCGGAGGCGGAGGAAGTATCGGCTCTGAACTTTGCCGTCAGATTCTCAAGTATACCCCGGAACACCTGATTGTTCTGGATATCTATGAGAATAACATGTATGATCTCCAGCAGGAACTTTTGATCCGCAACCGCAGAACCCACGTCTATGATGGAATAAAACTGGATTTCCTGATCGGTTCCGTACGTGATAAGAAGAGATTGACGGAGATCTTTGATCAGTATCCCATCAACGTGGTATTCCACGCGGCAGCCCATAAACATGTGCCTCTGGTGGAAGATTCCCCCAAGGAAGCCATCAAGAACAATGTCTTCGGTACTTTGAATACCCTGCAGGCTGCCATTGCCCACAATGTGCAGAAGTTTATCCTGATCTCCACGGACAAGGCTGTCAATCCGACCAATGCCATGGGTGCCACAAAGCGCCTTACCGAACTGGTCGTACAGGCATATAAGAATAACGGAATAACCAAGGTCGGAGCTGTGCGTTTCGGCAATGTGCTCGGGTCCAACGGTTCTGTTATCCCGCTGTTCAGGGAAGAGATCCTCGCCGGAGGACCGGTTACCGTAACAGACCCGGAGATAGAACGCTACTTCATGACGATTCCGGAAGCGGCCAGTCTGGTATTGCAGGCAGGCGCGTATGCGGAAAACGGTGATATCTTTGTCCTGGATATGGGTACCAGAGTAAAGATCCTGAAACTGGCGGAGAATATGATCACACTCTCCGGATATAAACCATACGAAGATATAGATATTGAGTTTATCGGACTGCGTCCCGGAGAAAAGATGTACGAAGAGATCAGCCTCGGCAACGAAGAACGACACAAGACAGCTAACGACCGGGTATTCGTGAATGAGCCGATGAACATAGACAGTGCGGTTCTGGCGGAAGAGTTATCTTCTCTGCAGAAACACCTGGACAGTGAAAGTGATGAATCGATCCGTGAGGAATTGTTCCGTCTGATCGAGAAATATAAGTAGGGAGAGATCATATGAACATCAAACCTTTTGAAAAGAAAATCTGGCTTTCATCACCAACCATGCACGGAGAAGAAGCACAGTATATGATGGAAGCGTATGAAACCAACTGGATGAGTACGGTCGGCAAGAATATCGATGTGATTGAAGAAGAAATGGCTTCCTATATCGGGATGAAGTATGCGGTGGCGTTAAGCTGCGGTACAGCTTCCCTGCACCTGGCGACCAAGCTTGCCGGGGAAAAACTATACGGCATGCCGAGACCCAACCAGGGCACACTGCAGGGAAAGCGCGTATTTGCCAGTGATGTGACCTTTGACGCTTCCGTAAATCCGGTAGCGTACGAAGACGGAGAAGCGGTATTCATCGATACGGAATATGACAGCTGGAATATGTCTCCGGAAGCTCTGGAGAAGGCATTTGAGATCTATCCCGATACGAAACTGGTGCTGGTGGCACATCTCTACGGCACACCCGCAAAGATGCAGGAGATCCGTGAAATCTGCGCAAAACACGGTGCCCTGATTATTGAAGACGCGGCAGAGAGCTTAGGCGCAAAATACCTGTTGAACGGCAAATGGCAGGAAACAGGATCCCTGGGAGATTATAACTGTATCTCCTTTAACGGAAACAAGATCATCACCGGATCTACCGGAGGTATGTTCCTGACGGATTCCAAAGAAGACGCGGATAAGGTAAGGAAGTGGAGCACACAGTCCCGGGAGAATGCCCCGTGGTACCAGCACGAAGAAATCGGATATAACTACCGGATGTCCAATGTGATTGCCGGTGTTGTACGAGGACAGATACTGCATTTACAGGAACACCTTGACCAGAAGAAAGCAATCTATGAGCGTTATAAAGAAGGTCTGAAGGACCTGCCGGTGAAGATGAATCCCTACGATCCGGAAAGAACCATTCCGAACTTCTGGCTCAGTTGTCTTCTAATTGATGAAGACGCGATGTGCAGACAGGTCAGAGATGACCACAAAGCGCTGTATATCCATGAACCGGGCAAATCCTGTCCGACAGAGATCCTGGAAACCCTGGCGAAATACAACGCCGAGGGAAGACCGATATGGAAACCTATGCATGCGCAGCCGATCTACGTGAATCACGCGTTTATTACCGCGGAAGGCAACGGCAGAGGCTTAAGCAATGCCTACATCGATACCGGCAAGTCAGCAGATGCGGGAACAGATCTCTTCAACCGCGGTCTGTGTCTGCCCAGTGACAACAAGATGACACCGGAAGAACAGGATATCATCATTGAAATCATCAAGAACTGCTTTATCTAGGAAAGGAATACGAGAGAGATGACAGGAATATACCGCCGATATGTGAAACGATTGCTGGATATCATCATTTCACTTGCTGTAATCACCGGTCTATCTCCCGTGTATATCGTGACAGCGTTGTTAGTGAAGAAGAAACTGGGTTCCCCGGTTCTTTTCTCGCAGTTACGCCCCGGGTATCAGGAAAAGATCTTCCGGATGTATAAATTCCGCTCCATGACGGATGAGAAGGATGAAAACGGCAATCTTCTGCCGGATGAGATCCGCCTGACTCCCTTCGGCGCAAAGCTGAGAGAGACATCCCTGGATGAACTGCCGGAGATGTTCAATATCCTGAAGGGGGATATGTCGGTAGTCGGTCCCAGACCGCAGCTGGTGCGTGATATCGTCTTCATGAGCGATGAACAGAGAAAGCGCGCAGATACCAGACCGGGACTTACCGGATTGGCGCAGATCCGCGGCCGCAACGCCATCAGCTGGGAAGAAAAACTCGCCTACGATCTGGAGTATCTGGAAAATGAGTCATTCCTCAACGATCTGAAGATCTTCTTCGGGACATTCGCTGCTGTCTTCCGCCATGACGATATCAATATGGAAGGGGAAGCGACAGCCCTGGATATGGGAGATTATCTTCTGCGTAAGGGAGAAATCACAAAAGAAGAGTATGACCTTAAACAGGCAGAAGCCAGAAAACTGCTGGATGAATACCGTAAAGATTGACTTTGTCTTTACTCATTCGTTACTATTGTTAAATCAGGAGAAAGAAGACTATGTATTATTGTGCATGCGGATATTGCGGAACCGGTTCAAGCGCGGTTTATCATCTGTTAAGTGAATATGAAGGCATCGCTACAGGAAATCTCGGAGAATATGAACATGTGCTGATGTATACGCCGCATGGGATTTTTGACTTGGAAGATACCTTGTACAGAAATAACAGCTGGCATAACTTCGATGCGGCAATCACAGAATTCCGCAGCGAAATGAAGAGATTGAACGATAATGACTTCAACTGGTTCGGAGGTTTCCAGAACCGGTATGGGGATGAATTCATGAAACTTACGGATGAATTCATTAACCAGCTGGTTCAGTTCAAGATCCCGGGATACTGGTCTTATGACCTGAAGGGATGGAAGTTTGATCCTGTACAGTTTGGAAAGGATACCGTACGGAAGATCCAGGGATACAAGAGACCGAAACCGGGAATCGTATTAGACCGTACGCATGACGATGAGATCCTGTTCTCGTTTGTGGATGAGAAGACCTTCTACGAGGCAGCCGGCAATTATGTGCGCCGATATCTGGAGATAATCTACGGCAAAGAAGAGAATGTTGTACTGAACCAGTTCCTGGTTCCGCACAGTCTCTATCGTGTAGGAGATTATTTCGGCAAGGATCTGAAATCCATCATCGTAGACCGTGATCCCCGCGATCTCTTCATCATCAACAAGTATGTATGGCCGACCAAGGGAATCCGCGCCAAGCAGCCGACAGATGTGGAAGCTTTCTGCAAGTTCTATGTCGGTATGCGTAAGAGCGTACGTCCGTTTGATCCGGAACTGGTTAAAGAAATGCAGTTTGAGGACTTTGTCTACCGTTATGACGAAACTGTAAAGGCGGTTGAAGAATTCTTCGGCTTGGATCCGCAGAAGCACATCGCACCGAAATCCCACCTGAATCCGGCCGTATCCATCAGTAATACGCAGAACTGGAAGATCAACGAAGAATGGCAGGCAGAAGCGGACTACATCGCTGAACAACTGCCGGAATACCTGTATGATTTCCCGTATGATTTCAAACCGAAACTAGAAGATACAGCATTTTTGTAAGATATGTCACGTACGAAGAACGTTGCGAAAAACTTTTTTCTTGGCGGTATAGCCAAGATCATCATGATGGTCTTTCCGTTTATCACAAGGACCATTTTTATCAAACTCCTCGGTGAAGAATATCTGGGTATCGGAGGCCTGTTCTCCAATATTCTCACGGTTTTAAACATGTCTGAACTGGGGATGTCCAGTGTCATGGTCTATTCCCTGTACAAGCCTCTGGCAGACAAGGATGAGAAAGAAGTCGCTTCCTTACTGGGTTTCTACCACAGGATGTATATCTATATCGCCCTGTTTATCACCTTTGCCGGGCTGGCGCTGATTCCGTTCCTGCAGTTCTTTATCAACTCGGATCTGGCATTGCACGATCTCCGCATCTACTATGTCCTGTTCCTGGCGAACTCTGTCGCGTCTTATCTTTTTATCTGGAAAAGTTCTCTGATTGAAGCAGATCAGAAGGAATACATCATTATTGCGGCGAGGACGGCTTTCTCGATACTGATGCAGCTGGCACAGATTGCGATCCTGCTGATTACCAGAAATTACCTGATGTATCTGACGATTGCCCTGTTGTCCACGATCCTGAATAACCTGTATATCTCCTGGCGCGCAGATAAGATGTATCCAAGGATGAGCGCAGTCAGAGGGGAACCTTTGTCCAGGGAAAAACGATCCAAGATCTTCTCCGATGTACGTTCCATGCTGGCGTATAAGATGGGCGGGGTATTCCTGAACTCCACGGATAATATCTATATCTCAAGGATGGTCAATACCCGCAGTGTAGGCTACTATCTCAACTACCAGACACTATATACGACATTAACTACGTTTGCGTCTTTCTTCTACCAGTCCATGCTGCATTCCGTCGGTGACTTCAATGTCAACAGTTCGGAAAAAGATAAAAAAGAACTCTTTGATACAGTAGAACTGCTGTTCTCATTCATCGCTGTAATCATCACCGTAGGTTTCTTCTGTATCAGCAGTAAGATCATCCTGCTCTGGATAGGAGAACGCTTCATCCTGGACCAGATGACGGTCATGGCAATCTCCATCAACGTCTATCTCCCGCTGATCCTGTATCCGGTATGGATGTTCCGCAGAACTACAGGTTTATTCCGTGAGACCAGAAATATCCTGATTTATGCGGGAATCTGTAACCTGATCCTGTCCTATGTATTAGGCAAACGTCTGGGTCTTGCGGGTATTCTTCTGGCAACCAGCGTATCCCGTCTCTTGACATCGTTCTGGTTTGAACCTAAGGTATTATTCCAGAAAGTCTTCCCCAGTTATCATGTCAGTTCCTATTTCCTGAATGTGGCGAAGTATCTGCTGATCAGCGTACTGACCGGACTGGGGTATATGAAATTATCCGCATGGATGAATCTCAGCGGAATCATCGGTGTAGTGATTGAAATCATGTTATGCTTTACCATCACCTTTGTCCTGCTGATCCTGATCAATCTGCGGAATCCTGCACTGAAAAAGGTGATCGGGATCATGGTGAACTTTATCAAGAGGCGTTAGAGGTATACACACGTACATTTACGCCTTTTTAGGTTATAATGAAGAAGATTGAAACACACAAGAAAGGGCAGTTTATGAAGCAGGTATATACATGTTTTTGTACAGATGTGATCCATGAGGGACATCTGAATCTGATCAATGAAGCACGGAAGTACGGAGAAGTAACCGTCGGTGTACTTAGTGAGCGCGCAATGATCCGCTATGACCGCTTTCCCACGATCTCCGAAGAAGAACGCATGGAGATGATCCGCAAGGTTCCGGGAATCAGTCATGTACGTATCCAGGATTCCATCAAGTATGACGAAGTGTTTGAAGAACTTCATCCGGATGTGATCATTCATGGAGATAACTGGAAAACCGGACACCTGTCTTTTATCCGCGACAATGTCCTGAAGAATATAGAAAAGTATGGCGGTGAGCTCGTGGAGATCCCGTATACCTATAATCCTAATGTTAAGAAGATCGATGCCCGCCGTCTGGAGAAACTTGCCATGCCGGAATTCCGCCGCGGAAGACTGCGTAAACTGATGAAACTGACACCGGTAGTCAAACTGATGGAAGTGCACAGCGGATTGACCGGACTGATCGTGGAAAAGACCGTTGCGGTAGAAGAAGACGGACTCAGCCAGTTTGACGGTATGTGGTTATCCAGTCTCTGTGATTCCACAGACAGGGGAAAACCGGATATTGAACTCGTAGACCTGACCAGCCGTATGCGTACTGCCGATGAAATCATGGACGTTACCACAAAACCGATCGTCATGGATGTGGATACCGGTGGTATGATCGAACATTTTGTCTATACGGTGAGAACACTGGAAAGATCCGGTATCTCTGCCTGCATCATGGAAGACAAGACCGGGCTGAAGAAGAATTCACTGTTCGGTACGGAAGTAGTACAGACACAGGATGACATTGAGCATTTCTGCGCCAAGATCAGAGCAGGAAAGGAAACACAGCGTTCCGATGACTTCATGATCATTGCCCGTAATGAAAGTCTGATCCTGGAAAAAGGTATGGAAGATGCCCTGAAGAGATGCCGTGCATACGTAGAAGCAGGAGCAGATGGTATCATGATCCACTCCCGCAGAAGAGATCCGGCAGAGATCTTTGAATTCTGTGATACATTCCGCAGTACGGATCCGGATACACCGCTGATCGTTGTGCCGACATCCTTCTGTGATGTGACAACGGAAGAATTTGAAAAACACGGTATCAATATCGTGATCTATGCCAACCAGCTGATGAGAGCTGCCGTACCTGCCATGCAGGATGTTGCAACAAAGATCCTGGTCAACCACCGCAGTGCAGAGGTTGAAGAAGAGATCATGCCGTTCAAGGAAATCATCAAGATGATCGATGAGATATAGGAGCAGAACATGAGAGAAAAGAAAATCGTATATCTGCCTATGGCAGCAGATATCGTACATCCCGGACATATCAATATCATCAAGGCCGCAAGTCAATACGGAGAAGTCATAGTCGGCTTGTTTACCGATGAAGCAATCGCATCATACAAACGTGTACCGTACATGCCGTACGAACAAAGAAAGATCGTCATCGAAAATATCAAGGGAGTATCGCAGGTGATTCCCCAGTATACACGGGACTATGAAGATAACCTGCGTATGTTAAAACCGGATTATATGGTACATGGTACAGACTGGAGAGAAGGACCTCTGGCAGATGTACGGGCGAAAGCCATCGCAACCATGGCAGAATGGGGCGGCGAAGTCGTAGAACCGGAGTATACCAGGGGAGTATCCTCCACAATGATCCAGAAAGCGATCAAGGAACGTAAGGACTGATATGCAGGTCAGAGATTTTACAGAACTATTAGGCGCAGACTTTTATACCGGTGTTCCGGATTCACAGCTGAAAGCCCTGTGTAACTATCTGATGAAGACCTACGGAATCGATCCTCTCCATCATGTGATC
>JAFRMA010000076.1 GCA_017430925.1 Solobacterium sp.
CCATTCAGTATCTGTCTCGGAGAACTGATGCTCATTCACGTTGACTAACGGAGATTCCAGATCATTGACCTCAAGGATATAATTTGTATCGGTTCCGTCTGTCTTCTTTTCTCTCAGTTCAACTGGCTGTGTCATCGACGGAGTTTTATATGTCTTCGCCTGAATAGATGCATTTCCCTCGTTCGTGCGTACTGCATTGCCGCCCAGGAAATCTTCCTTGGCTTTTACATAAACTGTACCGTGCCAGCCCTCATGCGTAAACTCCTGATCCGTCCAGGTAAATGTCTGCAGATCGCTGCCGAGCACGCCGCGCGGGCCGGTATAAGATGTATCTCCGGTGACAACATTTCCATCCAGATCGATCTCATCTCCGGCTTTAAGCGGGATGCCGGTATTCTTATCAACAGGATAAAATGCCTCACCGACTTTATCGGTAACATCACCCTGCACGTTTGCATCGATCAGGATCTTCTGAATGATCCCATAGAGAGCATACTCCAGTTCGTCACCGGTTTCTGCTTTGAAGAACATTTTCTCGTTATCGGAATCACGGTCTGCCAGATCGTAAAGAAGGACGGAGCCACGCTTGACATCGCCCATACTGAGGCCGACGGTAATCAGAGTTACATCATCTGCGGTGCCAGCTGTATTATCCGGTCCTTTTTTCAATTCATTTGCGGCTGCAATAACCGTTGCGTTATCAATCGCTCTGCCTCCGGACTGAGGTGCACCGTCTGTGATAAGTACAGCATAATTCTTCGTTGTATTATTCTGTCCCCAATTGAAACTTTCCGCGTCATGAAGTGCAAGATCAGTCCCCGTACCACCATTGGTATCCCATTGGATATTAAATCCGTTTTTCACACTGGAAAAAGAATGCTGCTGATGCAGGATCGTCGCACAGAATGTATTATAAGCGACCTGGACATCCGGATTTTTCGTACTGTTTTTTGCAAGTGCAAGTGTTCCCAGAATGGAATTCAATTCCGAAACCGTTCCGTTAATACTGCTTTGCAGATAATCCAGACGTTTATATCCCGCCGGCTGTCCATTGTCGAGATAGATCTGGTTTCCATTCTCATCTTTCTTTAAATCACCATCTTCATAGATCTGATAATGTGTTCCAGCTGCATCATTAGAGAATCTGGAATTGCTTCCGATCAGAAATCTGCGGCTGTCGGAATCAGCATATGAAGAATCGACTGCATACCATCCTGTTCGGGTAACAGTTCCATACCAGGTCTGTTCCTGATAAGAAGCGTAGAAAAGCCGGTAAACGGTTGCAGTTCCTGCTTTGTCAGCAATAAGATAATGATACTTTGACTGGTCAAGCCAGGCTTTATTTGTATCATTGTCGTTTATATGGTTGATATCAATTTCTTGTTTTCCGGCTTCAGCACTTAATTTAGACGGAAACTGCATTAAACCGGAGGCGTCAATAATAAAGCCCAGATCGACTGTGCCGTCAAATGTTGTCAGATTGGATTTCGCGGTTAAATCGACCCGGTAAATCCGGTTCTCGTAATCATATACTTCCGCCGTCTTATCACATCCGTTCGGATCAAGCGGAACCTGTTTCTTCTTCAGATCCTCAAGCCATTGTTCCAACTTCGCCTTAGACGCAGTATCAAATCCCTGACCTTCTTTTTCACTGTCCGGAGGATTATAATTCGGATTGAGCTTGAATACGGCTTCTAGCGTACTCATGTTATAAGGAATATCAATTTCGCCAGGATTAATGGTGCTGCCGACCGGTGTCTGCGTACCGTCCTGTGCC
>JAFRMA010000077.1 GCA_017430925.1 Solobacterium sp.
GAACACTCCTTCAATTTCTGTGTTTGTGGATGTGCTATGTCATATCGTGTGGAGAGAATAATCCGCAAAATATGACATAGCGTTTTTTAATATGATGATATCGTGTACGGTCCAACGGAAAAAGAAAGAGAGGAAAAGAATAATTATGGATCTGATCGCGAATCAGATATTGATGAGAATACTGGGACTGCGCAACGAAGAGATCGAAAGAATAGACGGGATAGCAGAAGATAAGACCGTGAAGATCACGGTCACCCTGGCCAAAAGAGAGAAAGAGTGTTGTCCTGTATGCGGAAGTATAGGCATCTCTTCAAATGGATTCTATACGAAACGGATCATTCTGTCGGATGAGAACTTCCGGGATACGAAAGTATTTCTGAGGGTCCGAAGGTATCTCTGCAGAGACTGTAAGAGCGGATTCAGCGACGGAAGGAATCTTTCACCGACAAACAGCTCTGTCTCCTATGCGGTGATCATGAAACTTATGGATCTCCTCAAGGATCCGCACCTGACTTTCAAAAGCGCCGCAGCGCTGTGCGGGATCTCCGAAAGTACTGCGATCCGTCTGTTTGAAAGACACTGCCATATCCAACAGGTCCACTGGCCGGAAGCGGTATGCATGGATGAAGTTTATGCGAAGAATACAGATTTTGACAGTAAATATATCTGTATCTTCTATGACTTTCAAAGACATACGATCCTCGATATATTGCTGGACAGGAAGAAGGACTACCTGTATTATTACTTCTCATCCAAAGAGAAAAGCGGAGAACTACTGAACGTGAAATATGTCTGTATGGATATGAATATGACCTATCGATATATTGCGAAGAAGTATTTCAAAAAAGCTGTCATTTGCGCTGACTCCTTCCACGTCGTCAAACAGCTGAATGACAGCTTCTCGAAAGTAAGGATACGCATCATGAAGAGATACGATTCCTCCTCTACAGAGTATTATCTCCTAAAACACTTCCGTTTTCTACTTCTGCGAAGAGACATCAATCTCGACAATAAAGCCCGATGGAATAAGAAACTGGGGCAGTATATCAATTACCGGGGATTGTTGGAGAGGATCCTTTCAATCGACGAGGAGCTGGATAAAGCCTTTCATATAAAAGAACTCTATATCAATTTCAATATCTCTTCATCCTACTTGGAAGCCAAGAGAGATATCGATGCGATCATCGATCGTTTCCGGAGAGAAGACATCCCCGAATACAGAGAATTCACCTCGATGTTATACAGATGGAAGGAAGAGATCCTGAACTCCTTTCTTCTCTTTAAAGGTAAAAGGCTCAATAACGGGGTGGCGGAGAATATCAATTCCACAGTATCTCTGATCCTCTACAATACTAAGGGGATACGGAATCATGAAAGAAGAAGGAAAAGAATCATGTATTCTGTAAATAAAACAGGGTTCTTACTGAAATAATACGCAAATCGGACCGTACACAAAAAAGCGTTGAAAGGTTAGTTCCTCTCAACGCTTTTCACCATCAGATGACATTATCATCCCCACGATCTGATGGCACCTTTTCGTGTGTCCACATCAGATGGTGGAGTGCCAAAGTATGGTATAGGGAATCAATAAGCAATCCAAGTATGAATAAGTTACTGTACATATAAGGATTGAATAATTCTTTGTTTACAGGTTTTTAGAAAGAAGATAAACACAATATTGATTCATGCTGATTCCTTCAATTTTGGCCTGTTCTGCAAGTTGCTTATGAAGGCTTTTGGGGATTCTTAATTTGAATTGACCGGAATATGATTCCAATTCTTGAGGTTCATTGATTTGGATGTTTTCTTCAATTGCCGCCTCTAACCAAGCCATTTTTGCATCATCCGCATTTTTAACAGCCTCTTCTAACGTCTCTCCTATCGTTAAACATCCAGGAAGTTCAGGGAAAGAAACAACAAAACCTCCCTCATCACGATCAGGTACGATTTCCATTTTATAAGGCAATTTCATATATTCCTGCAAAGTTCTCATTTTTCCAGTGCCTCCTCAACTACTTTTCTAACCATTTCCACATATACCTTTTTGATTGGTTCATGCTTTGGTATGGTGATGGGATTATAGCCCTTTTTCCGGAATGTATAGTGACTACTGCCGCTTCTTGGACTATTCATCGTATACCCATAAAACTCCAACACTTTTCTTAATTCATCAAATCGCAAATCGTGTCAACTACCCGGCATTGAAATGCCAGGCTTGAGGAGCGCTTCTGTATAGGACCGCTTTGCCTCAACTTATCCAGATACAGCTGAGTTGTTGTTCCTCCCAGGAGGATAAACAGAGCTCTGCCAATTAAGGGACGGTTACCGTAGTGAGTTGCGGACTACGGGCGGCACAGCCGCTCATTATAACTTGTATATACCGGTTTTGTTCAGTATACTGATACCCTTGTTTAAGATGTTCTTGCTTGCGTTGAGATCTCTCACATGGTATGTTCCGCATTCCGGGCAGACCCACTCTCTCATACCCAAAGTGATCCTGTTCTTCCCGGATGAGATATGCCCGCATACTGAACAGGTCTGTGTCGTATTCTGCGGAGGAACTTTCATAAACAGCTTTCCGTTCTTCTCCGCCTCCCATGACAGAATGTCCAGGAACTCATACCACCCGACATCGCTGATCGCCTCTGCCAGCCGGTGATTCTTCAGAAGATTGCGGACCTTCAGATCTTCCGCAAAGATATAGTCGTGGCTTTTGACTTCTTCCTTTGCGGCACGATACAGAAAATCCTTTCTCTGGTTCCTGATCCGGCTGTGCAGTCCGGAGATCCTGAGACGCTGGCTCTGATAGTTCTTACACTGGGATAAAGGTTTCTTGTATATTGGCTTGCGTTGATCGCTGTAATGGTCGATATTCCGTTCAGCCATACGGGACAGCTTACGCTGTTCTTTGATCAGTTTATCGAACAGTTTCTTCCTGTATTTGGGGTTGTCGATCGTTAGATCATCAGAGTCCCACAGGAAATTACTCAGATTGAGATCGATGCCAACTGCCTTCCCCGTCTGAGGCAGAGGCTCATAGAACGGTGAATCTGACGCGAGTTTGAGGGAGACATAACATTTTCCGCAGGGGTCGATCCCGATCCTTGCGCTTCCGATCCGGGTCTCCTCTGTTCTGGAGAGGATACTGCTGAGATCCTTCCTGGAGCCCTTAAAACGTACTCTGCCCAATATCGGAAGATTCAGATGATCCCTGTCCAGGAATCGTATGGAACCTTCCCACAAGCCTTGTATATCGTTACCGTTTTTGTATGAATAATGATTACTCGTATTGTAAGAGTATTCGTTGGACTTCTTATGAAAAGTCGGGACTGAAGACCCAGGGATCTCCCGGTACTGCCTCCAGGCGTTCCGGTAGTTCAGGATCTCGTTGGCGACCATATCTGAATCGATGCCTGGCTCACTTAAAAAGGGGGCAGTATTCTTCAATTCTTTCGCATCACAGTAGATCGTTTCCAGATAATCCAGACGATCTTTTACAGGCTTGGAATAGATCCTGCACTTCTTCAGGTCGTGGATCTCCTGCCCGACAGCGATGAGGCGGTTATAGACGAAACGAGCACATCCGCTGTTCCTTTTGATCAGATCGACCTGTTTAAAAGACGGGTAAAGACGGAGTTTAAGACCGCGATGATAGGTGTAATCAGACATCCTTTTCATACAATAATTATAACACATATGTAAGTGAAATATCTCATATATATGTTATTATAAAGCCATAGGAGATATATCATATGAGAAGGCATATCGACAAGATCGAAGACGCTGTATACGGCCGCGGATATGTATATAATATCCACTATCATCTGATCTGGGTGACGAAATACAGGAGACCGTGCTTCGTGACAGAAGAACTCGTACAGGAGATGAAGGATATCCTTCAAAATACAGCGGATATCGCGGACGTTTTGATCGAAGAGATGGAAGTGATGCCGGATCATATCCATCTGCTTGTCAGTTTCAAGCCGAAGTATTCCGTGACAGATATAGTCAAGAATCTGAAAGGCAGCTCAGCGCGGATATTCTTCGATAGACATCCGGAGATAAAACATGAAAAGTTCTGGGGAGGAAAGCTGTGGTCACCCAGCTATTATGTTGGGACCCTGGGAAATATGAGTAAGGAGACCGTTCGCAGGTATATTCAGAATCAATACGCAAAAGAGGAGTGACCTCCCAATTCCTCCCGGCAATCAATTGCCAGGATTCCTTGGAGAATATTTATTGAAAGATTAAGAATTCTGCTTATCAATTTGTCCCATTTTGACATCGTTTATCTCTCCTTCCATATTATATATGACACCATATATGGTGTCAATTAGCGTTTGCGCTATTCATGGAGATTTGGATTATACAATTTTTTCCACATAACCGCACTTTTTCGAGGGAGTTTTGAGCGTTTTGACGCACTTTTCCAAGCGAGTTTTGGGATATTTGTGCATTTTCTGTTCTCCGGAAAAGAAAAAAGCAGAAGACACATTCCCATCTTCCGCTCTTTCCATTATCCTTTTCTCTTTTTTATCCAGATAGCCGCCAGAACCACCGAGCCCAGGATCGCTGCGATCGGCAGGATCAAGTTCCTTCCTGCCACGCCGGTCGGGTATGTCTTGATTTCCGTCTCCACCCGATTCTTCACCGTATTCGTCTCCTGACTGAGCCTGCCCATGGTCACCGCCGCCTTGTTCTCAAAGATGGCATTCTGATTCAGCGGGGTGAAGACGATCCTCACCGTCTTTGTTTCCCCGCCGGCCAGGCTGAGCTCCCAGGTAACTTCCCCATTGCGGTAATACCCCTGGTCGGAGGAGCTGATATAGCGGATCCCCTGGGGCAGGCGGTCGCTGATCTTCACGTCCTGCTTTTCCTTCTTCGGATTGGCGGCCGTGATCTCATAGTAGTATCTCTCTCCCGCTTTCAGTGTCTGTCCATCGACGTCTCTCCCCGCAAGTGTGCGGACCGCCTTGACCGGATCCGTTGCAACTGGATTGATCACTTCATTCGAGCGGATCTCCATATCATCTATGAAAAGCTGTGCTTCATTACGGATCTGCCCGCCTTCCGTTTGCTCCCTGACCTTTGCTTCAAAACTGACCGTCATCTTTTCTCCCGGTTTCATGCTCAGCTCCCATTGTACAGCATTTTCCGAGAGCGCGCCCTGATGATCCGCTTTGACAAAGCTCACCTGACCCGGAATGGTATCTTTTATCGTATACTTCCGGCTGTATGGCGAAGTATTCTCGATGGTGATCGTATAGCACAGTGTCTCACCCGCCTTTACGAAATCCTGATCGATGCTTTTTCCGCCTGCGTCCAGCACATTCTTGACCGGTTTCGGTGGCAGCCAGTTCTCAGTGATATTGGAACTGTTCGCCGGCTCACATTCTGACAGTTGTTCCTCCGGCATATCCCAGTCAAAGAGTGCCTGATTCAGAATCCGTCCCTTTTCCGCTGTGACCTTGACGGAGAAGGAGACGCTCTTTCTTTCTCCCGGTTCCAGATTACCGAGATACCATTCTACCCGGTTCTTTTTCTCGTGATAGGTCCCGCCGGTAACGGAATAGAACACCGTTCCTTCAGGGATCCTATCGGTGATCACGCAGTCTTTGGCAGCCGTTCTGCCGTGATTGACCAGATCCATCGTATACGTCAGGATATCGCCTGTTTTTATAACTCCCGGCTTGTCCACGCTCTTATGGATCTCGAGAACCGGCGGTGCCGTGATCTTTCCGACCACATGAACGGTCTCGTTCGTCCGCTTTGTCTCTTCGGAATGGATGTCTGTAGAAGATGTATATTCGCTATGGTTCAGGATGTATGCCGCATCTTCCGCCCGCACGATCACCTTGAAAGTAACCGCCTGCTTTTCGCCCGGTTCCAGACCGTCCAGTTCCCACTTCAGGGTCCTGCTTCCCGCGTCGTATATACCGCCGTGATCCGCGGAACCCTCGATATATTCCACCTGTTCCGGCAGCCTGTCGCTGATGAAGGTCTTTGCTGAGGTGCTGATCCCTGTATTTTCAGCGGTCAGTGTATAGGTGATGCTCTCGCCGTATTTGACTGAGGAACCGCTGACCGGATCAGAGGATTTATACACGGAGACAAGATCCCCGCGCACGATCCCGATGCCCGGAGCCACCGGATTCACGACTTTGTTTGAACGGATCCGGGCGTTGCCCTGCAGGATCTCCTCTAAGGCTTCGTTCTCGATCTGGCTAGCTTTCTTCACTGGTTTGACGATTCCATACCAGGAAAGGATCCGCTTCTCACCATTCTTCAGGCGGAAGCTCCAGGAAAGTGTTCCTGTTTCATTATCCTGCTGGATGTCCGTATCCTCGCTTCGCAGATATTCCACGCCTTCCGGGATCTCATCGGTGACCCGGTATTCCAGCTCTGTCTCGGATTCCTCCTTGTTCCCTGCAGGAAGACTGTTAACGACCTCGATCGTATACTTGATGATCTCTCCTGCCTGCACCTCCTTTCCGTTGATCTCCTTGCCCTCCAAGTCCAGGACACTCTTGACTGGCGGCAGCGGTGTATAAACGATCACTTCATTTGTGGGCACTGCCCCTGTCTGTTCCACGGCGGAATATGCCTGATTTTTAATGGCTGTTCCCTCCTTTTTCGCTTTGACATGGAAAGTCACCGTTTTTTCTTCCCCCGCGCCGACAGCGATCTTCCACTGTACAGCTTCTCTTTCTTCGGCAGGCAAACCAAGGGATTCTGCGGCTTCCTTCGCCGCTTCCGCACTGATCAACTGCCCTCCATCCTCTGCCGTGATAAATTCAATATCGTCTGTCAGATAATCAAAGATCGTGAATTCCTTTTCCTCTTCCGCAGTGTTTCTGACCGTTACCGCATAGATATATTCTTCATCCTTATTTATATAGTGCTGATGGATGTCCCTGCCGGAGAGATCCAGGACTGCCTTCTTCGGCTCTGTCAGAGTATAATTGGTCACCATGTTGGTCTGTACCGGTTTCCCGGTGATCCTTACTTCCGCGGTATTATCGATCCGGCTCTCCGCGTCCTTCACCAGCACAGTGAAGGATACGGTCTTTCTTTCCCCTGGCGAAAGACGGAATGCCGGGAAGATGACGATGCCGCCCTTCAGACTTCCGCCATTCTCCGCCTGGATGAATTCGGTATACTTGGGAAGCGGGTCGCTGACCTCATAGGTGCGGACGACCTGCGTATCGTTTTCCACTTCGATCCGGTAATACAGCGTGTCGCCGACATTGACATACTGCCCGTCGATATCTTCTCCGGCTGCGTTTCTGACCGTTTTCACCGGCGCATGGATCTCGGACTCATCCGGGATATTCCGGATCTCGAAGACCGCCGTGTCCTCTTCGATCGTTAACGGCAGTTTCCTGTTTTGCGAATCCACCGCAGCGGACGCGTCGCTCAGCGTGTAGTCGGTCATGCTGACCGGCAGAAGGTCGATCGATGTGCCGTTGAGCTCCGGGAAATAGCCTTCCTGTTCTGTCTGCTCAAAGATCCCGTAAGACCCCGCCGGCAGCCCGCTCAGATGGAGTTCACGATTCTCATCCAGTGTAAGGCGCGTCGCCTGTGTTTCTTCCGTATATCCCGTTTTCTTCCAGGATCCATCAGCCTGATGCTCGAACAACAGATACTGGCCATGACCTTCCGTGACATCCTGGACAGTAAAGTTGATCGCATCAAACGGGTCGCCTTCAAGCAGGCCGGTCTTGGTGACCTTCAGATCATACAGATGCCATGTATTCGTGATCGTCATCTGATTTCCTTCCCGGTTTGTTTTTATCCTCATCCCTTCCTCAGAAACTTCATAAGTGACGACCAGAGCTTCACCGAAGGTATACTGGGTCACCGCCGGGTCTTTTTTTTCACAGACCCTGTAGGTATAGGTCCCCGGCTTTTCAAAGACGATCTTTCCGAAAGAGAGTTCGGTTTCTTTCTCTGTGATCTTCTGCGTGATCTCCGGATGTTCCGGCATCGGTGCTGTTTCGTCTTCCGATTCCACGCAGAAAGTGATCTCCCTTTCTTCGATGTCCTCTCCTTCCACGGTTTTCCGGATCTTCAGTTCCGCGGTATGGACCGGCTGATCCTCTTCGCTGTAAATATTTGTGAATACGGCAATATCGGTCTCATTGCTGATGTTATAGGAGATCCGGGCAAGACCGTTTCCTGTATGCCCGCCCTGTTGTGTCTCAGCATCGATCAGAGGATATTCCGGCTGGATGCCCAGTTCCGACAGAGTGGTGTCCGTCTGGATATACCCGGAACCGCCGCTGCCGACCGATGAGTTTGGCGTAAATCTCCTTCCCCCGAACCAGCCTCCTCCGCCGCCTCCAGTACCGCTGTCTGCAGGCTGTCCTGCGCCGAATGCATAACCGGAAGTCTGGCTTCCTCCGCTGTTATGATGATGGATCCCATAGCCGCCGACACCGCCTTCAAGACCGCCGCCTTTTCCTGAATTCTTCCAGACCTCCGGATCCCAGTTTGCACTTCGGGGATCATCTTCCTTCTCGCCGGCGCCAAAGAACATGCCGGCTCCGCCACCACCTCCTGCGACAAGAATGACCGCGTTCTTCTGATTTTCCAGAGAAGAAAGCAGGCCGCTTTCTGAGGCGAAGTGAGTTGCCCCGCCGCCTGCCGCGCCATTGCGGTAATCATGGCCAATGACAGTGACCCCATCATCCGCATACTGCACGGTATCCCGGCTGTGTCCTCTTCCTCCGCCGTTATATCCGCCAGCCGGATTCTTTCCGTTGGCAGCCTTTCCGCCCTGTCCGCCGACGTTGATATAGATCGTTTCTCCCTTTTCCATGGCGATCGTTCCTTTGGCGTAGCCGCCCTGTCCGCCAGAACCTCCGGCTCCGGTCCCGCCCTGGGCACCCCAGGCTTCCAGGGTATAATACCCATCCACCGGGGCGGTAAATGTCGCTTCTTCTCCGGTATATCCATATTCGACTTCCGCGGAGGCAGGCTCAACAGATTCGTTCGTAATCGTTCTTGTGATCACTCCGTTACTGACCGTAAAGGTCACGGTATAGATCTGCGCATCCATGAGATAGCCGAACTGCTGGTCATTCAGTTCCCGGATCGTATATCTGTATGTGCCATCCTGAGGAAACTGGATCCTGCCGAATTCCGCTTCGCCGTTTCCCATGATGGAGATAATCGCTTCCTCCGGCATCGGATATCCCTCTTCTTCCGGAGTCAGCTGGAAACGGAAGGTCTGTGTCGGCTCATCGTTTCCCTCAACGATCTTCTTTACCGGGATCGGTTCGGACCAGGTCCGCTGATTGTAATAGACCGTCAGTTCGAGATCCGCATAGGGCATGGTCCCGTTAACGGTCTCCTGCTGAGGATCCGCAAGATCATATAATCGGATCGTCGGAGAAGGCACCTCATACGGCTCATCTCCGTTATAGACTCCGCGGTACGATTCATGCAGGATCCTGTCGGTTCCTTCTTCCAGATAATGGATCGTCAGGACATAGGAACCGCGGGTAAGCACCGGCGAAGCGACTTTCTGATAGGTATACCTGCCTTCCGGATTCCCTGCCTCCCCGGCACTTTCCGCTTCTTCCGCATTGGTCTTTTTCCATTCCTCTGAGACACTGAACTTCGCCTTCAGATGGATCTTCACCCCTACCTGTTCACCCGGCACATAATCCCGGAAAGTGACCGAGACCTTCGGATCCCCGTAGGTGTAATCGATCAGGGCATTCTTCTTGCTGGCTTCGATACCCAGGATCTCCCAGTCATCCGATACCGTATCGTTGATCACGAAGTTCTGCGGATAGGTGCCGGAAGCGTCGTATTCTTCCACATTGGAATAATCCGGCATGGTGTCCGACGGGATCTCGTAGACATGATGCCAGTCCCTACTCGCGGAAGGATCGAGGATCGACTGATCCAGCTCCCCGCTTCTGTCCCAGATCTGCTCCCAGACAGCCTTACTGTTCCCTGTGGCCTTGTCATATTTTCCCGGCTGAGCGAGTCCGGCGATAATATTCAGTCTCCATTTATCCGAAGCCGACGGTGTTCCGAGCTGGTTTTCCCAGCGGGAGAAATGGCCTTTGGAGGCAGTAGAGCCATCCAGGGCAAAGGAGAAGTATTTTCCCTGCTTCTTATAATCCTGCAGGATGTCCCAGATGGGCGAATCGACCCTGCCGGCATTCCCCAGGGCATACGCCTGCCCGTTGGAGTCATAGCGGTTGCGGAAAGAGCCGTGAAGACCATAGGCATCACAGACCCCGACATCACTGACCGCAGGCATCCCACCGGCTGCCGGGTAATTGCATGGTTCATAGAGATTGTCATACTGCGTATAAACAGCGGTCGGCCAGGCATCCCTGCTGATTGGCTCTGTTGATTCATAACTGCCGAAGAAGTAACGGTAGAGCGCCGCATAGACGTTCAGTGAATAATGGTTCCCGCCGCGCCAGGACAGTGACTGCAGAAGATTTACATAATAGTCCGATGAATCAGGATCGCCGGAAACGTCCTTCTGGATGATCCTGTCGTCATCCGGACCGTCGACGGCCATCAGCGTGACCCGGTCAAACCTCTTCAGTAATGCCTGGATCTTCTCCGCGGCTTTCCGATAGCTGAAGCCATGGGATGGACAGTCCGTAAAGACATACAGCGCATGCGAGCCGGAGCTTTCGGTCTGTTTTGCGCCGACAATGTTCACGACTGCATACCCGCCATGGATATCCTCCCACTCTGCCGATTTATACAGGTATTCTTCTGCCGTATTATCGGATGCACTCCGATAGTTCTTCTGCCTGGAATCGGTATAGTGACTGTGAGGATCTTCCGCTGATAAAACGGCAGTATCCGTATATCCCTGCAGCATCTTCTGCGCGCTGACAAAGGTATCCGCGCCATAGTTTGTCTCCGGCCCTGCCCCGCGGGGATCCCGGGTAAATACCGCATGGTCTTCCTGCACAGTGAGTTCTCCCTGAGGGGATACACCACGTGCGTTTTTTATTGCTTTCAGACTCTGTTTTTTTATCACAGGCTCTTCCGGCTGGTCTGCACGGTAAACGGTATTCTGATCCTGCGCAATGATCTCTGAAAAATCCATGGATACAGATACTTCATAATATCCGGTCAGTTCGGTCTCCAGGATATACTCCTCCGGGATCGAAGGATAAAACTCGTACGATCCTCCGGTATGCTCGACATATTCATATCCTCCCCACAGAAGCGTGACGGTCCCGTCTGCCTGGATGTCTGAAAAATGCACGTTCACCTCCTGCGGCAGCATGCCCAGGATATTTTCCTGCGTTGACTCCGCTTCACTGAGAGTGATCTTTCCCTGCAGAGAATCGTAGATTATATCGATGATATGTCCCGTCCCTGGATCTTCGGGAAGTGTTTCTTCCTCATCCCATGATCCCTCTTCTTCCTGATCGGGTTCTGTCTGGATCTCTTCCTGCAGAACGGCTCCTTCTGTGTCATCAGCCTGTACCGGTTCCGCTGTCTCCGGCGGTTGATCTGGCTGACCCGGTTCTGAATTGAGTGTTTCTGCTTCCGAATCTTTATTTTCTTCCGTTATCTGTTCGCTCTCTGTAACAGGTTCTGTATCCTCACCTTCACTGCCTTCCCCATATACCGGAAGGTGTAAAGAATAAAAGGACAAGGCGCCTGCCAGAAGAGCTGTGATCGCTTTCTTCATGATCTATCCCCTCCCTTGCAAAACAAAAAAGGGCTCGAAGCCCTCTTGAGTGTATTTCGTATGTTAATTATATTTTTGGATCAGTCCGGATATTATGAGTGTTTTCCTGGTTTTTTTACGTTTCCAGGTGCACTACGTCAGCAGATCTCTGCCAGTACCATCTCTGATTTATCCATATATGCTTCCGCTTTGTTCAGCGCATACAGCACCTGACCGAGATGGTCTGGACAGTCTCCGTCATAGATCTCATCCACTTCCTGTATGACCTTCAACTTAGCGTTCTTAAGCTCGGATCTCTCCAGAATATGATCTTCTTCCCGGGCAAATATACTCAGATAATCCGTGAATTCTGTGAAATACTCTCTATGATATACATATGCCGGAATGCTGCAGAGAGCCTCATGCTTCTTCAATTCTTCACGTTTTATTGCCCCAATCAAATTACCGTCTTCATCCAGGAAGCAGACTTCATCCGGGTATCGGAATCTGAAAGACTTGAATTTCTTGGCAAATTCCTTTTCACAGACTACATTAAAATCCACTTTGGTATATTGGACTGTACACAGTTTTCCTACTTCTTTTGTCCAGTCTTCCGCATATTTTACTTCGGTATAATCTACATCGATTGACTCATCATCGACGTTTACCGTATCCGGGAAATCCTCAGATACGGGTGTAATTGCGTACAAATAAATATCTTTGCTCATTTTCCTCCTTTTTTAGTTTTAATCATTCTGTTTTCCCAGATCCCTCTTATGCCGGATTCACCGTATACGGGATATTGTATGTATCCGGCGCTTCCGGTCCCTGCAGAACGGAGATCTTCCAGAGAGGCTCACGGTCCATATACAGACAGATGGAAGAGATGGCCTCCAGTTCCGAAGCATCCGGGTGCAGCGGGATCATGCTGTCAATATAGATCTCCTCCTCGTGGTAGTATGCGTGAACGATCGCATATCCGAAGGGATAATCTTCGTCATCATTGACCAGCCGGACGTCGGTAATCGAGTATCCCTCGAAAGGCATACAGTTCTGGGAGATCGATATCACTGCATCCGCAAAGGGTTCTGCCTCAAAGTCGTTGTCGTTGAAAGCTGTAGTTCTGAGATTAATCTTGTCCATTTTTCCTCCTTTTTCGCATAAGAAAAACATCCTTCTGAATCCTGTAGTGAACATATGATTTGTCATGATCAGGCGGCGGATCGCTGCCGGCATGGATGATGATACGGCTTTACGGAGCAGAAGGCAAACAGAAAATTTGTTACATTTTGGAATATGTTTTCAGACGGCAAAACCATCGTATAAGGAAGAGTTTCCCACAATGACACCTTTTCCCTACCGAATGAAATTGTTTACACGAACGTTTCGATTGGCCATTTTTTTCAAAAAACATATGAGAAAACTGGCTAAATGGTATATATGCGCATAATCACAAAAATGTTACCTTGAAAATATACCCTACCAAATTAAGTAATTCCGCTTTAGAAGAGAGAGCAAAAGTAGAAATGATATAATACTTTAGGGTGGTACTAAAGTAGTATCAAACCAGAAGGGTTGAAAACAAACACATGAGTAAGAGAGTAATTGGATACATAAGAGTATCGACTGCGGAACAGGCATCTGGGAACAAGTTTGGAGCGGAAGCACAGAGGGAAGCGATCAGAAAGTACTGTGAGGAGCATAATCTGTCATTGATTGAGTGGTTTGAGGACTTGGGAGTCAGTAGTGCAAAAGAGCACGAAGATGACCGGGAAGCGATGAATCAGATCATTTATGGGGATGTGAAGAATCCACCTGTGGAAGGTATTGTGGTATACAAGATGGACAGGATTGCAAGAGATATGAATCTGTTCTTCTACTACAAGATGTTGCTGCAGAAGAAGGATATTGAGATCATCAGTGTTACAGACGAAACCGGAATATTCGGGGAGTTCAGCGAAGTAATCGAAACGTTCTTGATGTTCGTTGCCCAGCAGGAGCGTAAGAAAATCACATTGAGGACGCTTAGCGGAAGGAAACTCAAGGCGAAGAGAGGTGGGTATGCAGGAGGGAGGATTCCTCTTGGGTACATACTGAAGGATGGTAAGTGGGTCATTGATGAGAAGGAAGCCCATACCGTGCGGTTTATCTTTGAGGCGAATGCTTTGGGAGAAACAAGTTACCGGATTGCGAAGGTGCTGAGGGACCAGAATATCGTATCGAAGCAAGGCGGTGAGTTTACCACCCGGCAGGTGATCAACATCCTGAACAATCGGAAGATCTACGAAGGATACTATAAGTTCTCGGATCTCGATTGGGTAAGAGGGGATTTTGAACCGATACTCAAAGAGTCGGACGAAGAATAAAAAAGGCATTGGCAAAGGCAGGTGTACACTCATGGGAGTCATGCGGAATGACTCTCTTTTTTGGAGGAAAGAATATGAATTACACAAATCTGTACGGAAATATCGTGATCGTAGCGGAGAGGAGTATTATAGTAGTACCACACCGGAAGGGTTGAAAACTAAATGTGAAAATCAGTTATGCACCCCTGTAAGAAACCATGGAACGCAGGCACATCAGTACGTATAAACTGATAAAAGATTATGGCTTTAGCAACAGAACCATCTACAATCTCAAACACAACATCTCTATAACCATGGTCACACTAGGCAGACTGTGTGAGATTCTGAATTGCACTCCGGATGATATTATCAAGTTTACTTACACAGACTAATGTTTCTGACACCAAGGATGTGTAATCACGTTATGAATGAATCAGAAAACGAGAATAATTGGAAGATATAAGATTTAAAACAAACCGCATTACCATATTAGGAATTAAAAGCATCTCAATTCATATATAATAGATATTGTAGAAAGATACACTAGAAGAAAAGAGGTAATTATGAAAAAGAGTTTAGCGCTGTTTTTAGTTTTAGGTATTTTTTTGAGTGGTTGTAAGAGTTCCGGTTCTTCTGATGCGGGATCAAGCAGTAATTCTGCTGAACATACGGATGTAGAAAAAATTACTATTTCTGCTAAGGATGCTAAAGGAAGTTATCAAGGTGATGCTACTGCGACATTTGTGAGTTGGAGCTTTCTTCCCAAAGGCATGTATAAAGATGAGAAAACTAAAAATGAGTTTACAGATTTAACCTCAGGAATCTGCTTGACATTTGACTATACCAATAATGAAAAAACTGGAAGTCCTTTTTTCAACTGGTTTGCTATTAAAGTGTACCAGGGAGGCATAGAACTTGAGCCTGTTTATTCTGGACACGGAAAAGTCTATTATACTGTGGGTGCCGAAACCGAGACATTTAAAAATTACAAAAAAGCAATAATGGGAGGAGCTACTATAACTGTTTCAACACATTATTGGCTTCTTAATGATTCTGATCCAATAACAGTCAATTTGCGGCATAATGGCGCCGTTTTAGGGGCCGAAGATGGCCCTGTGACCACTTTTCAGATTAAATAAATACAAAAGTAAAAAATCATAAGCAAACTATAAAAATCCATCACTGTGAAGTGAACCCCCAAAGTTGGGCCAATGAAAGGCGGTTCATTACACTACAGATGGATTTTTGTCGCATTGCCAAAGCAAAAACGAGTTTTATTCCTGCGGGAGTATATTCTGCTGTTTATATATAATACGCTTTCTTCCGAGAAGGAAAGTGCCGGATATACTGACGGTCAGTTCCGGACGTACTTCTTCGTATTTCGATTCGCGGATATAGGCACGTCCTTCCAGGAGCACACGATCTCCTTCCACAAATTCTTCCACCGCTTCAAGGTGATGCTTGTGCGCCGCAAAACGAATGACATTTACGGCGCCTTCCAGATATGTGAAATCATGGAAATACGGGCGGCTGCCAGTTGCTTCCAGCAGTGTTCCTATTCTGCGGTCCAGATTGTGCAGAGTGAGCTTGCCGAAAGCGATCGTACGGTCTTCATTCACTTTTACAGGCTCTTCGATCGTACCGATCATCGTTATGTGATAGCAGACCGTTTCGCCATTTTTATCACGAATGGATTCAAAAGAAAAATAATCTCTGTATTTAGTTTCCATTGTTCTGCCTCTTTTGCTAGACACATTTTATACACAAGTTTATATCGTGCACAACCAAATTTTCATCTTCATTTGCTGTTTTTTTGCACTCTTGGCTCCGCTGTGCAAATAAGGACTTTTGTGGTAAAAATAGGGTATATGGCAAGACAGACAATGAGCAGGAACACTGCTCAAGTTATGCTGATGCTATGTGATATTCAAAAGAGTAAACGGAGGGAGTGTTACAGGGTCTTCATCCTGTAGATTGAATTTGTAAGCAGAAGTGGAGAGTTTGACCGCAACGGAGAACTGGTAAAATTAGAAGGTGTTGGCATACATCGGATGATTCTGTTCCAGAGGGGGCAGTATTTGGTTCAGATGGATCTGGATTATTCCATAAATCCTCACTCAGGTTCTGTTTATTCTGATCTGTCGGATGAAGAAAAAGAACAATATGCAAGAGATAGATTCGATGAACATCTTGCCCAGTTTTACACAGTTCAGTAGATAAGACATTGGATTCCAAATGAGAGGTCTCAAGTCATCCGAAGGCGGGTGGCACGAGACCTTTTTTACTGAGTCCCAAAAACATGACTGTATTTCTACAGCCATGCCATTCTAAGCGGTTTATTTCTGCAGTGTCAGGTCGCCGAGACAGACTCTCGGAGTATAGTCGAACATGCCCAGCCACTCAGCCGGATCTTTCCACATCCCTCTGACCAGGAAAGTCAGCTGTCTGACACCGGTCACATCGACACTGAAGTCATAGGACTCATAGGTATTGCTGGTCATTACCGGCGCCTCATACAGCAGGATACCGTCACCGTAGATCTCCGCTCTGGTACTCACCTCGGATTCCTCGGTATGGGCAAGTGTGCAGTACGGGCGGAATACCGTGCCGCTCAGTTCGCTGTATTCACCATTCAGGTAATATGTGATCTGGGCTTCTTTATCTTCCTTGGCATACTCAGAGTTGAGACTGCCGCCGACCGGACAGATCACACCTGTGGAATCAAACTTCCTTCCTGTTACATCCTTCGCGAAATCTGACCTGCGTGTTCCCTGATCGACATATTTTGCTTTGGAAGTATACCCGAGATCCTGCAGACGAACCGGCTTGTAACTGGTGTAGTGGTCCATCATTTCCTGCAGCTCAGCGGAGACCGCTTCATCTTCCTTGACACCGTTCATGGCATTCCGTACGATCTCTGCCGCAGCCGCATAGTCTTTCCCGTCTTCAAAGGCTTTTTGCGCGGCCTTCTGTACATCGTCTTTGAATGTTGATGCTGCCGACGCGTACATTCTTGTCATCTGCGCGCTTATCACCGCATCTTCATTGGCTTCGGCTTGCGCATACAGGCTGATCACTGCCGCTTTGTCTCCTTCTGTATCTGCCTCTGTCAGCATCATCTCATATTTTCTTGTCTGGATCTCCTGCCGCATCCGGATCAGCTCTGCCTTCTCGCCGATCTGCCGGATCCCCGCTTCCAGAAGAGCAGCTGCCTGGTCAAACTGTTTTTCACTCATCAGGTTTTCCACTTCCCCGCGGAGCTCTCCGACATACTGATCAAGCAGGTCATCAGCCTTACCGGAAGCAGTCTCGTAATGTTCTGTGTCTGTCTCACTGACTTTGCGGTAGGCTTCGGCGGCTTCCAGGGAACTGCCCTTTTCCTCAAATGTCTTCGCTTCTGCATAGCTGTCCTTGGAATTCTTGATCTCTTTTCCAAGCTTGTTTACTTCCGGCAGGTTGTTCACGACATGGAGTGTTTCGTTGATTTTCTGCACTGTCGTATAGGCATTGGTGAAGTCTTTCTCGCTGATCTTTCCCGACGCATACGCATCCAGTTTCTCCTGCATATATGTGTCTAGGAATTCCGCGCTGCTGTTCTCTGCCGCACTGTTGCCTTCCAGCTTTTCCTGGTAGATCTCGATTGCCTTCTGGTAATTTCCCTTTTTCACCTCATGCTCAAATGCGTTGCTGTTTCCGCATCCTGTCAATACTGTCAGCATGATGACTAAGGCTGTCTTGTATAGTTTCTTCATATTCTTTTCCTCTCCGGAGGTTTTCCCTCCCTTTCACCAGTAATACCCGGCGGGAGAGAAAAAGGTTACACACAGAAGAAAAACTTCCCTATGGAAATCCTATTCGAATTTGTTTTCAGCTTCTCATGCATTCTTCATTAGCTGATATCTATTCATAATTATTTCCTCTTATCTCAGGCTCAAAAAATACGGGCCCATTTTTTGATGAGCCCATAATATGATTAAATATGTAATTATCTTCTATTGCAACTTACCTGATACCCTAATATCTAACATAATTATCGAGCAATTCTTCATCATTTGACATTGTAGACCCTCTTCCGTTGTTAACCTTCGGTATTTTCTTCGCCGCCTACACCCGGAACCGAAGTGTTGTATACGCAGGTCCTGCCATCCCAGGTGCCACCGTTATTTGCACATTCTTCCGCAGGTGTTGGAGGATAGACACAAGTATGTCCGTCCCACGTACCACCGTTATTTGCACACTCTTCCGCAGGTGTCGGAGGATAGACACAAGTGTTTCCATTCCAGGTGCCGCCGTTATTCGCACACTGTTCTGCCGGAGATGGAGGATAGACGCAGGTGCTGCCGTTCCACGTACCGCCATTATTGGCACATTGTTCCGCAGGTGACGGTGTCGGTAGTGGCGTTGGTGTTGGCTCTATACTGCCGCCTTCAGTCACCTTACAGCCTCCGTTTTCGTCTGGTTCATATCCTTCAGGGCATTGGTTTATACACATATTATTGTGCCAATATTTGCCATTCGCATTACACCCTTCTTTATTATTTTCAGGGTCTGTAGTCGGTTCTGCGGTAGGCTTAGGTTCGTCATGGCATTCATTGTCATACCAGTATTTACCCGCAAGTGTGCAGCCTTCCTTGAACAGATTTAAGATTCCTTGCCACCAAGTCCCAATATTTCTCTGGCTTATCTTGAATTTGACTGTCTTTGTGCCGCCGTATCCGTTGATACCACGGAATGTGACCTTGGCGGTTCCCTTCTTCACGTTGTTGGAATAACCGGCAATTTCATAATCTGTACCCAGTTTCAGGTCTTGTGCCTTCTTACCAAGCTTAATACTGGTAATATCACTTTCCTCAATGGTGATCTCACTGCCTGTATATTCTTTAGAATTGATCTTGAAGGTCATCTTTGAGATATCCGTTCCTGCGTTCAGGATCCAGTACTCCTCACTAATCGTTCCGGTATAGTTGCCTTTACCTGTTACGGTTACCTTGACGACTGTTCCGGCCTCAACTACTGCCGGAAGTTCTCCGCCATCTACAGCTGTGTACTGGTAGGTTGTTTCATAGTCTGTACCGGCTTTCAGGGTCTTACCGTTCACATCTTTCAGTGTCGGCTTACTCTTATACCCGTTTGCCTTGGAGGAGTATACCTTGTCTTTGACTGTCATTGTTACGTCAGCGATGTCCTTCGTCTTAATATAGAAGGTCACTGGTATCGGTGAAGATCCCTTATAGTTTCCCTTGAACGTGATTACTGCCATGCCATACGCATTGGCCTTGGTGTTATTGGAATACTTGACGGTATAGTCTTTTCCTTCTGTCAGGCCTACCACATATATTCCGGGCTTACTTCCTCCCTTACAGTAGAATACAGGATCATCGATAATGATCAATTGATCCTCACTTATGATAGCCGGTGTAATCGTATATGTTACTTTCTTCGTCCCGGTGTAGTTATTGATACCCTTTACCGTAACTGTTGCCTTACCGGCATCGACGTTCTTGGCGTAACTGACGATCTCATAGTCTACACCTTCGGTTAACGGATTGCCGTTATAGGTCAGCAGGTTGGTCTCTGATCCGAATGTCCACGGTGATCCGTTATAGGTGAATGTGATTCCCGTGACAGGTTTGACCTTCTTGTCACTCAGAGAGATACCTGTAATCTTGATATATACAGTCCTTCTGCCGTAATATCCCTTTGCTTCGTTGCCGATGATCGTAAAACTTACGGTTCCTACCCTTGCGTAATCAGAAGGAATATCTTCCACGCTATAATCTCCGTTCTCCCTGGATAGTACGGTCTTCTTGCCGTTCTTCACAGTGATACGATCCAACAGATCCTTTTCCGAATCCCCGGTCAGGTCCGCATAGGAGATCGATTTGGAAGATACCGTTAACTTAGCTACAGACACCAGGTCCTTGGACGCCACATGTACATCTACTTCTCTTGAGCCTGTATAATTGCCTTTGCCGGTAATTGTCAGCTTACGTTCTCCCGGAGTTGTCCTGTCACCGTAATTCTCGTAGGAAACGGTAAAGTCCGTCTTGTTCTTCAGTTTCTTACCGTTGAAGTATACCGTCGGAACAGGACTTAACGTTTTCCCTGTAGCCTGTACAGACAATTCATCCACAGTGATCCGCTCATCGTTTAAATCTACAGGATCAATACTGAAGTATATTGTCTTCGTGCCACTGTAGTTGCCCTTCTTGTTGGTCTTGATAATAACCTGTGGTGCTTTCTTCTTATCTGCAGCAGTGGGATTATTCGGATCTGCGATATGATAAGCCTTAACCGTATTCTTATATGTTACAGTATAGTCTGTTTTATTTTTCAGTAATGTCTTATGATCATATACTCTGATCTCAACATTCTTTTTTGTGCCGTCATATTGAACACTCTCCGGTATTCCGGCTGCCCAGATACCCTCAGGAATCTCATCCGCATTGGCGAAGGAGTGTTTATCTTCTTCCAGAACATCACCCCAGCTTAACAATTCTTCCAGCATGGCTATTGTTTCTTCTGCAGACACAAGTGCATCGTAATTCGTCACAAGTGCTTTCTGATCTTCGTCCAGAACTTCATACGCAGCACGGATCGCTTCGGTTTCACTCTTATCCTCAACCGTGATCTCGCCAAGTGCATCGATCCTGAATATGATCTCGTTTGCCTTTTCCTGATCTAATCGTTTGATCTGTTCTTCTGCATTCACAAGTTCTGAGAGATTCGTGATCAAAATCTTCTGTTCATCTGTCAAAGCATCATAAGCAGCCCTTGCCTCTTTTACAGAAGCTTTATCTTCAAGTGAAATTTCATCACTCAGGTCATCGATCTTTACCAATACAACTAATACCTGTTCTGCACTTACAAGAACCTCATAATTTGATACGAGCGGTTTGTATGCTTCATCCAATGTGTCATATATCTGACGCATCGCTGCAATATTCTCTGCACTTGCCAGTGTCACTGTTCCGATTGAAGCGATATTGCTGATCAGTTCATTGACCAGATTCTGGGTACTGATACACACTACAATCACGTTATCCGGCACATCCGGATCCATCGCTGCCCATTCTTCTGTCGTACCGTCAAAGTATATATATTGCAGATGATTACAGCCATCAAAAGCACCTTCACCGATATGCTGTACGGTATTGGGAATGGTTACTGTCGTGAGGTATTCATTATTCTGAAAAGCCTGACTATCTATACTAATAACATTGCTACCACCGACATTATCAGGGATAGTAAGAATGTCACTATCGCCAAGGTATCTAAACATTATAAGTGTATTATCCTCAGCCCGTTTATAGACAATATTGTCAGCAACTATCACATTAGTATGTACAGTCACATTACTACTGAGTCCGGTGTCGCCAGAGGAAATACTGTTAAATTGTTCTTGCGTACCTGTAAAATAAATGTCACTAAGATTATCACAGCCTTCAAACGTATGGTATCCAATGCTGGTAACATTACTCGGGATCGTAATGCTTGTAAGAGTATCGCAGTAATAGTATGCATATCCATCTATTTTTGTGATACTGTTGGGAATTACCGTATTCTTGCATGCTGTCATTAAAGTATTTGAACTTGAAATAATAATTCCATTACAATTATCGCGACTGTCATAAACACTATTATTAGGATCCACTCTAATAGTGGACAAATTGCTGCAACCGCCGAACATACCATACCCTAAACTTGTAACGCTGCTTGGAATCGTGATACTTGTAAGACTGCTGCAACCTAAGAAAACATCATTTTCCATACTTGTGACACTGTTGGGAATCGTGACGCTTGCAAGACTGGTGCAGCCAGAGAATACACCCCGTCCTATACTCGTGACACTGTTTGGAATATTGATGCTTGTAAGACTGCTGCAGCGATAGAATGCATATCCATCTATTCTTGTAACGCTGTTTGGAATTGTGACGCTTGTAAGACCGGTACAGCCATAGAAAACATCATTTACTATTCTTGTAATGCTGCTTGGAATCGTAATGTTTGTAAGACTGGTGCAGTGAGCAAATGCTGCATTCGCTATGCTTGTAACACTGTTTGGAATAATGATGTCTGTAAGAGTGCTGCGGCGAGAGAATGCATATCTATCTATGCTCGTGACACTGTTTGGTATTACAGTGTTTTTGCATCCGGAAATTAAAGTGTTTGAGCTTGTTTTAATAATCGCATTACAATTATCTCGACTGTCATAAATCCTATTATTGTCATCTACGGTAATACTGCTCAAACTGTCGCAACCACCAAATGGATCATACCCTATACTGGTTACACTGCTTGGAATCGTAATGCTTATAAGATTGCTGCAATTAGAGAAAGCATCTCCTCCCATGCTTGTAACACTGTTCGGAATCGTAATGCTTGTAAGACCTGTGCAATATTCGAATGTATACTCACCTATGCTTGTAACACTATCTGGAATCGTAATAATTGTTAGATCGCTACAGCGAGAGAATGCACTATTACCTAAACTGGTCACAGGATAACCATTAATATTTGAAGGAATTTCTACGCTTGTATCATTTCCTAAATATTTGGTGATTGTCACTTTCCCGCTATTGATTGTATAGGTAAAATCCGTAGCTGGGTTTGCAAACGCTTCACTGCCTTCCTCTTCTTCAGCAACCATTTCATCCACAGGCTCTTCTTCAGTTCCTACTTCCGGGGTGAGTTCAGAATCCTCACCTTCCGATTCGCCGTCATCACTAACAGCTTGTTCTGTCTCTTCCGCGGGCGGTTCCTCTGAACTCTCCGAAACATCTGGTTCTTGTGTAGGCATTTCTTCCAGAACAACTTCAGTTGCTGGTTCTTCAGTTGCTTCAGGGATTTCTTCTCCCTCAGCCATCACCGGCATACCCATGTTATTGAAGCATATGAAAAAAGCTATGAAGATGGACAATAAACGATTAGTCTGTTTTGACATAACGACCTCCAGATTAAAAATGCTGCAAAGATGATTTCTTACAAAACTAAATATATTTTAACATATGTACTCCACGTACAAACATTCTGTTATTATGAAATATTATCTGTAAATGCATTTGCTGATAAAAGCATCAGCACCCATAGGGAATTACTTATTTGATTATGACTATGAAACAGTTTATTAGTCAAGTTCAAGAAAAAGCGCAGTATTTTTTGATACTGCGCTTTCCAGTACGATTTTTACGTTTATTAGTTCTTGCCAAACATCTGATTGAAAATACCTTGCCAATGGCTGACGATACTTCTCTGTCCAATCTTGAACTTGACCGACTTTGTACCACCATAACTACCGAAACCCTGGAAGGTAACTGTCGCTGTTCCCTTCTTCACATTATTGGTGTACCCAGTAATGATGTAATCTCTACCATACTGCAGATCCTGTACTTTCTTGCCTAACTTGATGCTCGTGATATCCTCAGCGGTGATCGTAACCGGTCTGCCCGTATATTCCTTATTAGCAATCTTGAAGGTCATCTTTGAGATGTCCATGCCTGAAGGAAGGATACGGTATGTAGCACTGATACTCTCACTAGTATACTTGCCTTTACCTGTAACAGTGACTCGTACAAAGGAATTGGCTTGTACTACATCCTTAGCACCTAAGACTCTGATCACATTGCCATATTCATCTACTTCTTCATAGACATAGGCTTTATCATAATCTGTTCCTGCCTTCAGTTTCTTTCCGTCTGTATCCGTGATTACAGGTGTACTTCTGTACTTGCCAGCTTTAGCATTGTATACCAGATCTTTAGCTGTGATGGTTGTCTCTGTGAAGTGCTTCGGCAAGATACTGAATGTTTTTGTCAGTTTCGGATTACCTTTGTAATTTCCCTTGAAGGTGATCGTTACTATTCCTGTTCCTACCGCCGTATTCTTGGAATACTTGACCGTATAATCAGAACCTGTCAGTTCTCTGCCGATATTGTCGATGATAACTACTGAAGGCTTAGCCCCTCCCTTGGAATACTCAGCATCTTCAACCTGTACATTATCCGCAGTAAGATCTGTCTTCGGATTGATCTTAAACGTCAGTTTCTTTGTCCCGGTATAGTGATTAAGCCCCTTTACCGTAACACTCGCTGTTCCTGCATTGATATTCTTGGTGTAACTGTTTTCAACGATATCGTAGTCTTCTGCAGGTATAGGTGTACCATTGTACGTTAATACGATACTTTCCTTGCCTGGTTCATGTTCTGTTCCATCGTATGTGTATGACACATTCACAGAGCCTTTCACCTTTTTGTCGGACATCTTGATACCGGTGACTTTGAATGTGACATTCCTCTCCCCGATGTATTTCGTTCCGTCACCTACGATCTTGAATGTATATGTGCCGATACTATCGATTACAGGTATATCTGTAACTGTGTAATCACCTTTCTCTCTGGACAATGTAGTTGATTTACCATTCTTGACCACCAGTGTAGGAAGGATATCTGTATTGAAGTCCATATATTCCTTGTAGGTGATTCCCTTAACTGTTACAGACAGTTTGGATACAGCAACTTCTGTCCCCTTCTCTGCGACATCCAGATTTACTGTTCTGGATCCGGTATAGTTACCCTTACCATTGACTATGATCTGATATTTACCGGCACTCTTTCTGTCCCAGGTACCATAATCCACTGTGTAATCTGTCTTATTCTTCAGTTTCTTACCATTCCAGTACAATACCGGTACAGGTGTTAATGACTTACCTGTTGCCTGTGCAGAGATCGGATCGATCTGAACGATATCTTCATCTGTAATATCAACCGGGGTAATATCAAACGGCACATAAGTTTTACCGGAATAGTTTCCTTTACCCGAAATCATGATGTACGGTTTCTTATTACTGCCGTCTGCTTTGCTTGGGATGAATCTCAGTCTTTCTTCAACAGACATTTCTTTATGCTTTGGACTGACTTTCTTATTGTTGTAATACTTAACGGTATAGTCTTTTCCGGCCTTCAGAAGTGTCTTTCCGTCATATACACGAAGATCAAATGTTATTGCACTTCCGGTATATTCAATTGTCTTCGAAACATTTACAGACCATAGTCCGTTTGGAATATTAAAGTCTACGGTTTCCGCATCTTCCGGTGTAACATCTCCGCTGTACTCAGGAGTCCATTCATTCGGATCTTCCACAGACAGCTGTATTACAATGGTTTGTTCTTGACCATACAGATCTGTATATGTGCCGATGATCTCTTGTGTTTCATTGGGAGTCAATTCTTCCGGAATCGTCCAGGTAACAGGCAGATAGCTTACTTCGCCGTTACTCCAGTAGATTTTTATCTGATCAGGCAATGCATCCTGCAATTCTTCATCAACATACACGTGAATAGGCTCCGTTTGTTCTTCAGGTACTGCGGCTGCCGGGTTGACCGTTACAGTTATTTCCACTTCAATATCCGTCCCTTCAATGGTTCCTGTAATTGTGAACACGCCGCCTTCTTTTTTCATGTACTGACTGTAGTCATATTGATTCCACTGAATGACTTCTGTAGAAGACATTCCGTTAGCATATTGAATAGCAACAGTTCCCGGCAAAACCAGTTCATCGCCGGCAACGATTGTTGTGTTCAGATCCTCCATAGAAACTATTTCCGGATATACAACGGTCACAGTAATATCTTTGAATATTTCTGCTCCAGGATCATTACAGGAAACACGGATCGTTGTTGTTCCGGGATGTAATGCCTGGATCATACCTGTCTCAGATACTATCGCAATACTTTCATCTGCTGAACTCCATGTTAAATCAGGATAGATCGTATCCTCCGGTACTGCTGAAGCATTAATCTGTACACTGTCATACATTGCTAATTCAATAGTTTGTTCAGATAGCGCAATATCGGTGGTTCCCCAAACTGCAGTAATTGTTGTATCACCAGTCGGAACATACATAGCTACTGCAACAGGATTCAATATGGTCTGACTATTATTAATTCTGTACCCGATGAATCTTCCTGTATCACGTATTGCCGGCATGGATTGAGCGATTGGATTACCCTGGCCAATTTGTAGTTCAGTTGGAGCAGAAGGATTAGGGAATCGTCCTCCGCCAAGATCAAATGTGACTGTATAACTACCTAATTCAGGATTAACTTCACATGCGTAATGCCCATCCAGGTGGAAATAATCATCTCCGGTAAGATCATAAACAACCTTGTTATAGATCATACGAATCTTATAATCTCCCATCCCCAGATAACACGGGGAGAATTGATCATCAAGGAAGTATACCTCAAGCTCATCATTTCGCGAGAACATCCAGGTTTTCAGTTTCCCGTATTGAACAGCGTTTTCCGTATCTGCTCTATGCCGGAATTCAAAGGTGGCTTTATTGATTGAAATGTACGAACTATATATCGGAGCTGCTATCAAATGTGTACTACCACATTGTATATAGTATTGTGCATCTAGTTCTTCACCATCCTTAGCTTTGTAGATCCGGCAATCATTACTCACAGGATACTTTTCTGTACTGCTCTTAACATCCGTGTATATTTCACCGTTAATGGAGACAGAGGCTATGTATTCAAGCAGATCTTCGTCAATACCTGCTGTAACTACACTGGATATCTCAGCTGAAAGAGTTTTCTGATAACCATCTCTTTCACATGTAAATAAAGCTGTTGCAGAAGAATAATCATCAGACCAAATCCACTCCGGTTCTCCATAAAGATGTCCTAATACAGGAATGATAACTGTCTTTACATCTGTATGTGCTTCTCCGTCCGTGCTGGCCTCTGCACCGATTACCGCGGTATAAATCACTTCTCCCGTATCTTCGCAGGTCGCTTCTCTTCTCTCGATACTGAGTTCTGCCGGTTTACTGTCTGTATGGCTCTCATCATTTGCGCAGACATAGTTCACGGAAGCTGCGACATAGCCGTTCTCATCATCTCTGACCCAGGTGAATCCGCTGTACTCATACTCGTGTCCTGTCGCCGGGATCTCTTCTTCTCTTGTCTGTGTACTGAACAGCTCGTTGGTGAATTCTGCCGTATACAGTCCGCTTCCTGTCTCTTCACA
>JAFRMA010000078.1 GCA_017430925.1 Solobacterium sp.
ATGGAAGTACAGGCGACATCAACAAGCGCAAATCTCATGATTCCCAGTCTTCCAAACACGATTCCCAGAAGCGTCAATAAGACCAGAGCACAGTACTGCGCAGGTGTTGATTTAACATATTTCCTGACCAGAAAGAAAAGTATCTCGGTAACGATATAACACGGAATAAACCATGATGTTTTCCCGGAAACAAAGTTGTACATTACAGTATAGGCTTCATTGATTCCGCCCTTCATGAAGGCGACAGGGATATTGATCCAGATAACAGACAGAATCAGCCACGGGATGATCGTTCTTGTGAAAAGATTACGAAAAAACTCTTTTGTATTCCCGTTTTTATCATTGAACACATATCCGGTGATAGCGAAAAACATGGGGATTTTAAACGGACTTGTGGAAACAAAAAAGAGCCTGTGTGTTCTGTCTATATGTCCCCAGATCACAAGCAGCATGGCTATTCCTCTGAGTAAATCAATCCACAATTTCCGTGTTTTCATCATTTTCCTGTTCCATTTCAGAGAATTTCTAATACTATTTTCCGGCTGGATCTTTTCTTCTGTTTACGCGCTCATCCCGGATAAAGAAAGCTGCCGGTTAACCATCCGATCCCCCGTCAGCCTGCATTTTCTTCGTCTTTATAGGAAATACATACTTCACGTTCTGCTGTAAAATTCACCCGCACATCACAGATATCCAGAGCTGCCGGACGATGTGTAACGATGATCATTGTCTTATCCGTCATATTCCGGATATTATTCAGCACTTCGACTTCGGTCTGGGCATCCAGAGAACTGGTGGATTCATCCAGCAGTAAGATCGGATGTTCAGAGAAGATCGCCCTGGCAATCGCAACTCTCTGCATCTGTCCTTCGGATATACCGGCACCGCCTTCACCAAGTCTGGTATCCAGTCCCTGTTTCAGTTCCCTGACAAACTGATCTGCGCAGGATACTTTCAGTGCCTCCCAGATCTTCTCCTCATTCTTCATTTCCTCTTTATCGTTAAAGGTAACGATTTCACGTATGGTGCCGGACATCAGCTGGTTGCCCTGCGGCACATACGCAAAGAAGCCTCTCCACTGGGATGTCAGCGGAAGCTCTTCTGCGTCAGACAGAATCAGCCGTTCACCGGAATCCACCGGATACAGACACATTAACAATTTCAGTATGGTACTCTTTCCGCACCCGGAAGGACCGGTAAGCGCAATATAATCTCCTTTATGAATATCCAGGTTGATATTCTTCAGGACAATAGGCATGACGATCTTGCCGGCATCTTTGACCGGAGGTTTGTAGGTAAAGGACAGATCACGGAAGGAAAAACCGCGGAAATGCTGATCATAGAAGTCAGAGATATATTCTTTGGAGTGTCTTTCCCCTTCAATATCATTGGCATAGTCTTCTACTTCCATCAGACGTTCAGCACTGGCGCTCATGGCGTAGTATCGCGGCAGATATCCGGTCAGGTTATGGAACGGTGCCCGGATCTGGCTGACCAGCTGTAAGACAGCGGTAAGCGTACCATAGGTCATTCTGTCCTGCATGATCTGGAAACCGCAGTAGATTGCGCTGACCACATATAAACCGTTCATCAGGACAGCAAATCCCACCTGGCTGATATTCGCAAAGATCTGTCTGCGCATACGGGCTTTCTTATGTACACGCATCTTCTTCCATGCGGTATTGACAGAATTATCTTCCTTGTTAAAGGAATGAATGATCATCAGACTGCCGAGGATCTCCTGTAAATAGATACGTACAAGACCATCCTTGGCACGGATATTCTTCTGTAATTCCTTCAGTTTCTTACGGAAAACATAGTTGATCAGTCCGATCACGATTCCGGCAGGTACGATTGCCCACACAAAATCAGGGATCATCTGGATCAGCAGATAAACACCACCGACAAGACGTACAAGCAGACCAATCACATCCGGTACGATCTGCGCAATTCCATCCGCAACGGTAGCTGTATCTGTGGCCAGACGATTCATCCATTCACCGGTATGTGTGGCGGATACCGTGGAATAATCTTTACTCAGCAGGTCAGAGAACAGATTTCTCTTCAGACGGTTTTCCAGGGATGCCTTGGTATATTCACGAAGATAGCGGATAACCGCGTTGACCAGAACCTGTACAACCACAAAAATGACCATGACGATTGCGGTAGTACGGAAACTGTTCACATCCTTGTTTACCGCCTGGTCAACAACATTTTTGTAATACAACGCAAGACGTAAGCCAATCAGGGAATACGAAACCTGCAAACCTACCAGTAAAATTACAAACAACGTTTCTCTCCCGGCAGTATCTGTGATCCAGCGTATTGTATTCTTATGTTTTTTCTCCGCCATACGTCTCCTTTTATCTTTTGTTAATCATATCAGTTTCTGTATGATAACGCAAAGAACGGAATCTGCGTATCCGGGTTACGAACGTTGTTTCCCAGAACGTACAGACTCATATTCGTCAAATAGAATTTTCAATCTTTCCCATGGAGCCAGTCGATCAGGATTTCTGGCACATACGGCAGGACGGTGATTTACTTCAATCAGATAAATATCTTCTTCCGTCAAACAGATATCCCAGGCAGCGAAATTCAGTCCCTCAGGCGCATATTTATGGGCAGCATACGCAAATTCCTGAATCTCCCTCCACCTTGGAATCTGCATTCCCTCAATTGGCAGTCCTGTATCCGGATGACTCGTATATACATATCCGTGATAATCTGTCCCGAAATATACCCGTCCGGTGTTAATATCGACGTCAAAACTAACACCACCCGAACTTACGTTATCCACAACCGCACCTGCTCTTCCTGTCCTCATAATGGAACCAAGTGTTTCAATTTCTCCGTCAGGATGACGAGCAGTAATCAAACGTACAGTATTCAGTGAGGATTCGTTAAGTGTATGCAGCACGCCTGTCTGATTAAGATATGTTTCCAGAATATGGGATTCTGCGGCTTCATTCAGACTTTCGAGCTTCTCACTAAAGTCTTTTTTCTTCGGATCCAGCACAAAGATTCCATGACCTCCATAATCCTTCAGAGGTTTGACGATACACTTCCCTTCCGGCCCAAATATTGTCTTCAAATCTTCAGCAGTCAGTTCCTTCTCGGGTTCCTTCAGATACCATTTACGCTTAAACCAGTCACTCCAGTACTCTGCCGCCTTAACTTTATTCAGACATATCTCCCCTACATGTTGATCATTAAGGTAATGACAAGCAAAATTAGCCCGATCCACAGTCACAAAACGATTTCTTAACTTCCAGCCATAGTTCTCATATAACAGGTAGTAATACTCACTATCCGCATGTGTGCCGAATAAGTAACGGCAGATCAGAAAATCCAGGGTCTTCAGTTTCAGAGTAAAACTGTTCCTGTTTTTCTCCGGATATTTTTCAAGATAGATCTTTTGGAGAAGTGTAATCTGCCGTCTGCATTGTTTTTTATTCAGCGCATGTTTACGCATATATTTCGCATATTCCCTGTGCCACCCGCCTTGCAGGCTATAGATTTTCCAATACAATCTGAATGCCGCTCTCAACATAATAACTCCTTATCATATAAAACAATCAGATGAAAACCAGGAATCCCATGACTGCCCAGCAGATTGCGGAAGCAGCCTTTCCATTATACAGCAATACTACTTCCAGCATGGAGACGATAATAAATCCGTACACAAAGAACCAGAGGATAAAATCCGGATACGCGGACATCTTTCTCCTGTTCCGGTAAATCAGCACAAAATGCCGGATCAGGGTAATCAGTCCGAAGATACCGGAGAACAGTAATGTATTGATCAGCAGGTTATGACTGTTTGTTTTATTCTTGTATACCGTATAGGTGAAGTTCCCGCTCTTCAGGCCATAGCCGATCCAGGGGCTCTTCAGCCATTCCTTGATACTGGATTCCCAGAGATAATATCTTCCGGAAGATACTCTGTTGATGATCTTGGCTTTTTCTTCCCAGTTCCCGGTCCAGAACTCAGGATACCGGTTCATATAGTAATAGAGATTGCGGTTAAAGCCGTATTTCGTAAATAACAGAATATAAAAGACTACACACAGACACAGGAAAGCAATCCACTTTGTGCGTGTTTTCATGGTATTCCTGGCAATTCCGCGGGCATGGTGGACAAACAGGCATACAACAGAAAGCAGTAGTACCAGAAGATTGGTACGGGAGCCGGTCATGAAGATCAGGAAGATCTGAACCGGGATATTGAGCATATACAACAGTAAGATCTTATTCTCTCTGACACTTCGCATATTCTGCTTGTACAGGAAATACAGGGAGAACATGATCGAAGTATACCCGTAGAGAGCTGCTTCATTAGTCTCAAAGTAGAACCCCCTGTGACGGCCGTATTTGGAGACAGTCTCCTGTGCCCAGACAAGAGAAGAACCAGAGTATACGGCGACGAGACTCGCCAGAGACACCACAAAAGTAATCACTACGCCAATATGCATGACCTTCTCCAGAATTCCCCGTGTCTGACGATCATCCTTAGACTGGAATGACGAATAGAACACAAAGATATACTGAATCAGTATCGCAAAATCCTGGAGAACGCTGAATCTGCGGTTTTCCGGATAGATGAATGTCGTGATGATATTCAGCACAAGGAAGATCTGCGCGTTCCTGTATATCGGGTTCGACAGATACTTTCTTGAAACAAACGTATGGTAGAGGTATAAAGCCAAAGTCCAGAGATAACTGCACAGGAACAGCGGCTTCAGAAAAGACCCCGTGTAGTATTCATACACATGGCTGATCATGTACAGGAGACAATAAAAGTAGAGATTATATCTCTCTGTCAGTACATAGTTCAGAATACCTGTCTTGTTTTCACTCACAAAAAAACCTCTACTTATCTTTTTGAATTATAACATAGAGGTTTTCTCTTCTACATCAGAAAATATATGGCTGATTACTCCGGAAGCTTGATCCAGTCACCGAGAATCATATCCCACTCATCCGGGTGAAAAGGTTTAAATCCCGAGGATGGATAGAACGTCAGTTCACCAAAATAAATGTGATCCTCCACGATGTAAAAATCAGTACGGATATACGGTTCATCCTTGGACAGTATCTTTGCCAGTTCCAGCATCTCATCCAGTTTTGCTGGCCGCGGTACCAGGACATCCCCAAGTTTACTATCTCCGCGGACGAGGTCAAGTCTTTCCCAATCCAACGTATAGTGTTCATTGATTATCCCGGTTGAACTGAAACGATTTGTCATGATCTGTACCAGTTTTGGTTCTCCTGAGAAACAATGAATCTTATAATCGGATAGTTCTTCTTTCTGATCATTCGTTTTCCCGTCAGTCATGTATTGTTCCGCGATGATCCGCGGCTTGACACTCTCATAGACTCTTTCTCTTCCGGCCAGATAGTATTTCCTGTTCAGACATTGTTCTATCCTCGCCTTGGCTTTATTCCGGTCCAGTGCAGACTTATCCGTACAGATCACAATACCTCCGCTGTCATGCGTGCACTTAAGTACAAACTGATCCGGCAGCTGATCAAAATCAATATCATCGAAGTGGTCCCATACACCGAAAAGAGGAATCAGATACTGTTCACCGATCGTATCCGCAATATATTGTCTGACCAGGTATTTATCCACCATGATGGAATGAACCGGTTTATGGTAATGGAGTTTCAGCCACTGGAGTTTCTCGTTATATCGGACAGGATGTTCCAGATCAAGTGTTAATCCGGTATATACCTTATACTTTTTCGCAAGATATTTCTCATCAGGCATACGATCATAAAAACCCATCTTGCTCATGTAGAAAAACCTGACTTTAGGGTCTTTGATCATCTCCCGTATAATCTTGAAATAATCATACTTTGCCATACATAACCTCTTTTCCGAAACAAGCCGGATCAGTCATGGAGGATCTCCTCCGTAAACTCTTCCCACCGGCCGTAGATCTTCTCCGGTGCCAGACGTTCGCATACAGTGGATGCGTTTTCCCCGATCTGTTCACGTTTCTGCGGATCTGACAGTAGACTGCGGATTGCGCGGGACAGCGCATCAACATCGCCCACCGGCACAAGGATACCGTTCCTGCCATCTTCAATCAGATATTTCGGACCGCCGCACGGACAGTCGGTAGAAATGCACGGAAGACCGAGAGCCATCGCTTCAATCAGTGCGTTGGGCATACCTTCAAAGTCGGAGGACAGCACAAACATCGTGCACTTCTCCAGTTTATCCGCGATATCCTGGACATTTCCGGGCAGTGATACATGGCTGGCAATTCCAAGACTTTCCGCCAGTTTCTCAATTTCGGAGCGTTGTTCACCTTCACCGTAGATCACCAGCCGGTATTCCGGATACTCCTGTACTACGGAAGCGAATGCCTGAATCAGTAACGGGAAATTCTTCTGTGTTTTCAGTCGTCCTACAGCCGCGATACTCTTCTCTTTTTCGCCGGTATACCGTTCCCGGATAAACTGCGGATTGACAGCGTTGGGGATCACAACCGACTTTACGTTACGGACCGATTCTCCATACCATGCTCTTGCGTCTTCAGTCTGGAACACAAAACCATCTGCCCGGTACGCATACCGTTTCAGCAGACCACCAATCGTTTTTGAGTACGATGCCGGATCGACTCTTTCCGCGCAGATGACTTTCGCTTTGGTCAGTTTTCTCAGCAACAGAAACAGGATCGTTGTCTTTGGCAGCATCACTATATAGACATCTCTTTTCTCAGTCTTCAGATACTTACGCAGACGGCGCAGGCGGAGCACGGAATTCATCAGTTTATTCCCGCGTTCAGACCGTGTTAACAGGTGTCTGACGGATACCCTTGGGTCTAGTTCATAGGCTTCTTCCGTCTCGGACATCGTCAGGATCTGCGCTTCATTTCCCTGCTGTACAAAATAGGATGCCAGATTGCAGGTGACACGTTCTGCCCCGCCGCCGTACAAGCTTCCGATAAAAAATGTGATCTTCATTGTGTGCTCCTGTCCGGGAGAAGGATCCAATCTCCGAATGTATAATCCCATTGTTCGGGAACAAACGGCATGAACCCGCTCCAGTGAAAGAACGTAAACTCACCGAAATAAACTTTTCCGTTTACTTCATAGAGATCTATACGGATCTGCGGAAGACCACGTGACAGGATTCCGGCAAGTCTTTTCATCTCCTCAAAACATTGCGGTTTATCCGGAGTGATCTTCGCATTGGGATGACCGTTGGTAAACGCAAGGTGATTAAACTCCGCGTCAAAGAAATCAAACTTGGTTTCTTCTGCTGATCCGCGTTCTGTCGCAATGAATAACGCTTTTACATCTCCGTTAAACGCAAAGAACTTGTAATCACGCAGATCTTTAGTGATTGGGTCCTCCATGTATTGTTCGGCGATAATTCTGGGTCTGACGTTTTTATATGGCCATTCTCTCTGGCCCCAGAAGAAGTTATGTTTCATACAACGTTCGATTTTTTTCCGGGCGGAATCTTTATTGAACGTCTTCTTGTCTTTACAGATCACCAGTCCACCGCTGTCATGTGTACATTTCAACACAAATTGATCCGGGAGCTGATCAAAATCGATATCCTCAAACTTTTCCCATACACCGAGTGTGGGAATGATATATTCCTCGCCGATCATCTTTGCGGCAATCTTCTTCGCTTCATATTTATCGACCATGTCTGTATAGACCGGTTTACGATCATACAGTTTCATCCACTGGAGTTTTTCATTATAGGTTCTGGGATTGGTCAGATTCAGTTTCTTTCCCATTTTTGAATAATACGCGATCTTCAGGTATTTCTCATCATCCATGTGATGAAACCACCCTCTGTGTCCCAGTGAGATAAACAAAAGACCAGGTTTTTTCACAAAATCCATGATTGATTTAGCCACGATCTTTCCTCCCGGCAATACTCTGATAGACATCCTGGTACTGCTTACTCATCTTAGGCGCAGAAAAATACATATGCGCAGTTTCACAGGCAATTCTGCCCTGTTCTTCCGCTTTGCCTGACGTGTAGATCTGATCCATTCCGTTGATCAGATCCTCCCCGTCATTCAGTTTAAACAGATACCCGATTCCGGAATCAGCCTCATAGATCTCCTGGTGCTGGACGATATCCGAAAGAACCACGGGGATACCGCAGGCCATGGCTTCCAGTACACCGTTTGGCAGACCTTCAGACTTACTTGCGGACACATAGACATCACAGGCATTCAGGTACTCATTCACATTCGATACGTTACCGCGGAAGATGATGTGGTCATATTCCTGATACTGTTTCTTCAAAGGCTCCAGTTCAGGACCATCTCCCAGCATTAACAGATATACATGTTTGTCACTGCCGAATCTCTTCACATAGTTTTCCAGCAGGAACGGGATATTCTTCCGGGGAATAAACTGACCGGTATAGACAAAGATAAATCCGGAAGCCGGAAGATCCAGCTGATGACGAAGTTTAGCTTTCTCCTCTTTATCCGCCGCAGAATACTGGTCCACATCGACACCGTTACGGATAAAATCAAAATTCATCTTCAGTTTTTCATGATAGATATGACTCAGGCTCTCGGAACAGGTAATCGTCTTACTGCTGTGCTTCATGGCGTAAATCTGCAGTCCGGCAAGGATATTACCACGTACTTTTCCGTACTTGGCCGGATAGTCATCATACACGTAATTACGCAGAGTATGGACCTGTTTATACTTTCCGATCCGGCTGACCGCATAATCCGGGAATACGCCGACGGTATGAATGAGATCCGGATGTAATTCTTCCAGCTTCTTTCTTAACGCCTTGTCACTGCCGGTAAGTATGCTTTTCTTTCCGGTTTTGACCAGATAGTGCGCGGAAACATACGGAAGGTAGTCTGCCATACGGCTGTCTTCTTCCTCATCGTAGAGGGTAATCAGCACAGGCTCAAAAACATCCTGATCCAGATTCTTGATGATATTCAGGGTCTGCTGTGTGGGACCGACTTTCTTGCACGATGTCATCAGGTAGACAATACGGATACGGGGATGATCAGCTTTCTTCAGTTTTGTGCCTGTATCCTCACTGTACGCAAAACGGATATGATCTACAGGTACTGCATACAAACCTCTGTGACCTTCAAATACGGAATCGAAATAGATCTTCTTCCCGTCTCTGCTCCAGCGGGGATGGAGATCACAGCGTGTGTCATTATCGTATTTGAACGGCGCAAATACCCGCGCAATCACAACGTTGAAGTCATCGTTCAATACTTTCAGGATCGCCATACGGTTACGGTTTGGATAGGTATCTGTCACGACGAGTCTGCCGTCCGGGCTGACACTCGGATGTCCATCACTGCTGATATGCGGCCATAGACGGCGGTATACCTGCGTCTGATCGGTCATCTCATAGTAACCTGCGCCGGTCTCTTTTTTATTCTCAAAAGCGATGATCGTGTGATTATCTTTCCACCAGCAGTGCGATACCATGTCGTCATCGGAAAGATTATACATCTCCGTACCATCAACATTTACAGTCACAAGTCTTGTGTATTTACGCTGACTGACAAACCAACGGTGAAGTACCATAAAGCGTTTCCCGTCAGGAGAGATCATAATGTGGTTCACCTTGTGTTCCGCGCCGATCATCTCTTCACGTGTTTCAAACGCGTAAAAATCCGTGTACTTCAATACCGGTGTCACTGTGTTATGGATAAGATCCAGTTTCCAGACTGCGGCAGAATCCGGCAGTTTCTGGTCCTTTGTGGTCTCTTCCAGGTTGCTGTAGCCATACCCCGGGCGCAGGCGGTGCAGGCGCGCAAAATCCAGTGTCAGCGCAAATGTGCCATCCTGCGATACACTGTATACAGGCATAGCCAGTTCTCTTTCCTCACCGCTGAACACATCCAGGATCACCGAACAGAATCTCCCGTTACGGAAATCATTGTATATGATCCTGCGATCATATTCAGGTCCGAGCCACTGCATCATACATCCCTGCTGTACATTCCAGGTATGTGTTACAGCAATCGTCTTTACACGTTCAGGATCTTTCTCCGGTTTCTGGGTATCAATCAGGAGGATATCTGCCGGATCTGCCGGAGCTGTCTCACTCCACGTATTCTCTGCCTTAAGACAAAGGATATATCTTCCGGTAATATCTTCCGGACTCTTGTCGTAATATCCGAAGAAGTACTCATGAGATTCATCCGGGGATACACGGATAATATTACCCTCCGAGGTTTTTTTGGAGGACAGCGCATAGTTCACCCGTTGATAGGTTCTCTTGATTCCCTTTTTAATCTGCGGGTATTGATTCAGTTTCTGACTGATCTTCTGTTCAAGACTCATGGTTATTTCCTCAGTACTTTCTTGAACATGAATTCTCTGAGCCATGACGGAGCCATGGAAGAACCGGCACGGAGAATACAGGAAATCATATACTGGCTTCTTGTAATAAAGCCCTGTTCCTTCATATAGCGGAAAAGGTCCAGCTGGATCTGCCGGTACAGTTTTCCCGAGCGGCGCTTAAACAGATTACTGTCCGCGCGCATCCAGACTAAAGGTTCCTGGATGTTATAACCCCTGGCACCGTTAAGAAGCATATGTACCCAGAGATAGTAATCCTGCATATAACGGATGTCCTGATAGTTTCCCGCGTCCAAAACAGCTTGTCTGCGGAACATTACCGAGGGATGATTAAAGGGATTGCGTTTCCTGGCAAACTGCAGGATCTCCTCATGGTGTTCCGGTACGACTCTGCGGGAATTCACAGACGCAGGCATACCGGTAATGGATACGGTTTCCGTAAATTCCTCAATAATACTGCCGACGATGGATAATTCCGGATCAGACATCAGTACATTCAGTTCTTTCTCACAGCGTTCCGGATAGGAAATATCATCGCTGTCCATACGCGCAATGATCTCATTCTTACATTCATTTACCCCGGTACGCAGCGCATACCCAAGTCCGTGGTTCTCCGGAAAACGGATCACCCGCAGTGCATCGGGATGAGCGATTTCCATCTCCCCGATCACCATGTTCAGATCCGCTGTCAAAGGACCGTCACAGATCAGCACAAAGTCATTGGTTTGTACGGTCTGATTCCACATACTGTTCATGGAAAGACGCAGATTCTCCGCTTTCTCGTTCTTATACACGGACATTAATACCGAATACTCAGGATAATTCATTGATCTGTCTGTTCCTCTTCTTTTCTAAACGAAAATAAAACAAGTTATTCAACTGTTTTATTTTTTTCTTCTTTTGTTTCTGATGGTTCTGCGCTCATCGCTGTCGTCTGTCCGACAGCTACCCCTTCCGTACTCTCCGGGATGAATAAAATCTTGATTGTGGCGAATATGATACTCAGATCCTGGATCAGTGAGGGATTGGAAAGATACATCAGATCCATCTTCAGTTTCTCATATGGTGTTGTGTTGTACTTTCCGTAAACCTGCGCATATCCGGTCAGGCCGCATTTCGCCTGGAGTCTCAGTTTGAATTCCGGCAGTGTCTTTTCATACTTTGCAGCAATCTCCGGTCTTTCGGGTCTCGGTCCGACGATACTCATATCTCCCTTCAGGATATTGATCAGCTGGGGAAGTTCATCGATTCTTACCTTCCGGATAAAGTGTCCGATTGGAGTGATACGGTCATCCTTATCACCGGTAGAAAGCCGGGCTACACCATCTTTTTCCGCGTCTACCCGCATACTTCTGAATTTCAGGACATTGAATGTCTTTCCGTCCTTGGTCAGTCTCACCTGTTTATACAATGCCGGTCCGCCGTCACGCTTGATCAGCAATGCCACAACCAGCATTAGCGGTGACAGGATGATCAGGGCAAGCAGAGAAGCGAAGATATCAAACAATCTCTTGACGACCAGATATACGGGAGAAGGATCATACCGGTCTAAACGCATCATCGGCAGATGGAAGAGATGGATCCTCTTGGCTCCGCTCATCAGGACATCACCGATTCTGGGCATGATAAACGCGGAGATGGAATTCTCCACACAATACTTGATGATCACATTCCGGTCATGGCTGTGCACGCCGGTCAGGAATACAGCTTCCATGCCTTCCAGGATTGAAAGATCCTGAAGACACTCACTGACGGAAGGACTCATTACGACATCAAATTTCTTCTGTAAATCATATTGTTCGATCAGACTTTCCCATCCCTGGCCTTCATCCCAGATCACGGCAGTCTTTCTCGCTTTGAACATATGGAAGTACCATCTCTGCGCACAGTTGGACCACAGGATAGAAGCAAGCAGCTGGCCAAGAATGCAGTATACCATGGGCAAAACTGCAGGATAGTGTCTCTTGATCAGCAGCCAGATGATCATATACAGGACAAAATCAGAGACCAGTGCCGCCAGCATCTGGCTGTATACCATCTCCGATATCCGGTTATAGGAGATTGTAAAGGCATCATACGTTTTCCCGCAGATATAATACAGGATCAAAAATAACAGGATCACCACCAGGTTTCCCCTGCCGAGGAACGGGGAAATGATACTCCTGCGGTAAAACATGAACCACACAGCAGAAAAAGGAAGAGTCAACAAAACTACATTCAATACCTTTACGATATCAATCATCAGATTCTTGTAGTGACTATTCTTCTTGTATTCCATATCTGTTATTTATGTTTATATCAAAAATAAATGGTGATATATACCACCATATTATATACAATTTTCACCCGGAGTACGAGATGGAGATAATGATTCTCCGAGAATCAGTCATCCTTGACCCGGTGATCTTTTTCCGGACGTAACATAGTACTGTTGACTCCCTGGGTGTAAGGAAGGAAAACAACATCCACACCGTAAACAGCCAGATCTTCGGCCGTCTTTTCCCAGCGGGCATTACCCTTCCAGTCATCACCGATGAAGATGGCGTCAAAATGAAGTTGTTTCCACAGCTCCACCTTATCCAGTGTGTATACGATCTTACATTCATCTACAGCTTTGATATTGGATACGATCTCAAAACGATCCTGTTCATGAATTACGGGAAGTTTATGTTTATAGTCTTCCACCAGTTCATCCGCATTGACTCCCACGATCAGATAATCACAGTGTTCCTTTGCGTGATTGAGCAGATTCAGATGACCGATATGAAACATATCATAAACACCTTGTGTATAACCGACTTTGTACTTTTTTGTCATATTGTTTTATCCCCTGTCACTTTTCCCGGCAATCAGGTTTATTTCGGAGGTTCCATTGAGAAACCTGCTTCTTTTGCCATTTCTTTGATTCCTCTTCCGATGATTGCCTGATATGTAGCAAACGAAGGAGCCGGATTCAGTTCCACGATATCCCAACCTTTAGCTGTCCATGCGAAATCAAATCCAAAAACTTTTTGTTTTGGATACATGCCATGTACAGCATCCGCAATCTTCAGCAGTTCATCCCAGGCCGGAATGACACTTCCCTTAAATACGATTCCCGTATCCGGATGTGCCTGATAATGCTTATCCCCGCAAATACCATCGGAAATGATGATTCCGGTATTGGTATCAATCAAGGCAGCTACACCGCCGGCGCCGACATTGTCAACGAAGCTTTCCCCGGCACCTGTCCGCAGCAGCGCAAACGCGTTTACACGGTGGTGCTCCTTATCCATCATTGAGGCAAAACGTATCGTATTGACACTCTGGGGGTGGAATCTTGCCAGTTCTTCTCCCTGGATGATTCTTTCCTCAAGGACATATCCCTCTTTGGAAGAACGCAATTCATGTTCAAACTCTTTCAGATTATGCTCATCCACCAGCATGATTCCGCGTCCTTTTGACCCATTATATGGTTTTGCGACAAACGGTGAATGTTTCTCCTGAAACGCGGCGACAACTTTCCAGTCCGCATCATGCTCCACAAAAATAAGATCTCTCTTAACGAAGTCCTTGAACAACAGATACCGGTCATATTTATTCCCGGAGAGAACGTTGTTTTGCGGTGATTTCATTTTCCGTACAGCAATCCTGTCCGGCCAATAAGCGCATCGTTCCTTTAGGCTCTTATTTTCAAATTCCCAACGCATGTATTCTTCCGGTTGGATATACCGGCAATAAAACTCCTTGATGATATCGATCTTTATAGCAGTCTTACTCTTATGACTTCTCCTGACGATCTTTTCTGCGCAATCGTCCACTCTTTCTTTCAGATAGTTTTCCGACATGACTACAGGATAAGTCACCACCGTAAATGCTTTCATCAGGCTTTCGTTGTTCATGATGAATCCGGGTATTCTTTTTCGTATTTTATCAACTCTTGTTCTCATCGTTCAAAACCTCAATATATACTCAGCGCAGTGCTTTTTTCAAAGATAGCTTCTGCCTGCTGATATTATACCGCATTACTCTCATCATGTCTGAAACCGGCTGCTTACCCATCCAATATGCCAGTCTGACAGTAAAATGCTCAATTGACTTATACTTCAGACATTCGACTTTCTTAAAACCGTTTTTCTCGCAGAAGGATAATGCGGCTACGTTGTTTTCCGCCGTATTCCAGAGAATTGTCTGGATATTGTTATCCTTTGCCCATTGAATACACTCATTAAGCAAACGTGTAGCTATTCCGTGTCCTGCATACTCCGGATCAACTGCGACATAATGGATTCCTGCAGCATTTCCTGTAACATAATAACCTGTACTATTCTGCCGGCATATTGTCATCGTACCAACGACTTTCTGACCTTCCGCAGCCACATAAACAATACCTCCGTTACGGATTCTTTTCTGTACGTCATCTTCGGTAATGTTCGTTGTATTATATGTTATTTCTTTTCTGTTCGCATGGGCTCTGCGGATCGTTTCTGAGATGGCGGAAAACGGTACCTGGCCTGTCCACGGTATAATTCTGATCTCTTCGATATTCATAAGCCTACCTCTTCACAAAGCGTAATACCGGCTTGAGTATACCCTTTACGATCTTCTTCAGATGTTTCTTTCTGTATTCCGGAATATTGTTTTTACGGAAGCTTTCTTCCGGCACGGTATCTGTTTCATCCGATAACAATGTGAAATCTGCGAATTCTTCGATTTCCTTCACATCCTTATCCGAGAGATAATTATCCGCATAATCTTCCCAGAGAACCTTGTTGTTCACGAATGTCTGGTTCAGATGTACATTCTCTTCATCCACGGGTAATCCCTGTCCGGTCATTGCCTTTACCGCAAGATCCGGCAGATTGATTCCGCACCGGTAATACGAATAGCTAGGTCCGCCGGCACGCAGATTCAGTTCGCCGAAGAACAATCCCCGGTCTGTCCTGTGTACTTCCAGATCAAACATACCGGTATAGTGAACAGCTTTCAGGAAAGCATGGATCTTGTCCAGATCTTCACTGATTTCTGCCGGATCGATCACTGTACCGCTGAGGGTTACACCGCGGTTATGCTGGGCAACACGGCTCTTCTTGATGATTGCCGGGAGATAGACCTCCTGATCGTTACATACACCTCCGATCGTATACTCCTGCGTAATATTCAGGAATTCCTGGATCATGACCGAACGTGCTCTCAGCCGTCCCTGCATCTTTTTCAGTTTGTTCTTCAGTTCTTTTTCAGTGTTGCATCTTCCCAGTTCGGATTTACCGCCCTTGGCGCTGAGCAGAGGCTTGACAAAGCACGGATAAACCATATCCGCAGGTATATCTACCGGATCCTGGTTCAGGGAGATGATCCATTCTCTGGCAGTATTCAGGCCGCATTTGCGCGCAATCTCACTTTGGAAGGATTTATCCATCAGCTGTGTAATCGTATATTCACTGGAATACGGCAGGATAAAACGATCTGCCAGTTCTTCACGGTACCTATCAATCAAGGAAGAAGTATAGTCATCTGTCGGGAACAGTACCGGTTTCTCCGGCGCATCTGTATACTGATGGATCAGCTTTTCCACGATTTCCCCGTCATTCCGGGCATCGGAAAGAAGAAGGTTGTTCAGGTATACCGAAGACTGGATGATCTCTATACCCTTGGGATCCCTCATGATCATTAAGGCATCCACGGAATACCCTGCCTTGCCCAAGGAACGGATCACCCCTAAAGGCGTCGAATAGTTCTTACCCAGGACAACGACTTTCTGTCCCGTTCCCAGCACTTTATTTACCTTGGGTGTATTCAAGTGGGGTGTCTTTTTGACGGTCTTGTTATCTCTGCGGACGATCTTCTTGACGGTGTTCTTCAGCCGTCTTTTAAGCATATATTTCGCTAATTCCTTATACGGTCCCGGATCCTGTTCATTCCCCACGAAGGTATAGTCCGCATCCCTGATAATATCTTTGTATTCCTGCCAGGAAATGCCTCCGGACAGATATTTCTGGAAACATACTTTTTCACTGGCAAAGTGTTTCTCTTCTACAGGTCTGCGGATCTCTGTTTTACTCTCTTCCCCAAGCAGCGAACGGATCAGCATTTCCGGAAGATTGATTCCGCAGCCGGTTGCCGCATAGCCGGAAGCGCCGAAACGGAGGTTCATTTCGTTGAAGTACATCTTTCCGTCATGTTCGTAACACTCAATGTCGATCAGTCCGCGGAAACGGAAAAGACGCACGAAATCCTGCAGTTTTTCATAGGTATCCTGGAACTTACTGACATCCAGAAGTGTGCCTGTTCCGGTCACACCACTGTAGATCAGACCCTTCTCAATGAAGAACGGGAGGACGACATTCTCTCCGTCCGTAAAACCCGGAAGGTCGTATTCCTTGTCGATATCGATGAATTCTTCGGCCAGGATATCCCCTGCCTGTGTTCCCGGAGTATGATCTGCCGCAATCAGTGACAGATGTTCTTTCAGTTCTGTGCGGGAATTACACTTTTTCATGTCGCGTTTCTTTCCGAATACACTCTGTTCCGGTTTGATGAAACACGGGAATGTCATATCTTCGGGAATTTGGAATCCATCTTCGGTAAAGCTGATCTTCCAGCCTTTTGCGGTAAGCAGGCCAACCTGCTGAGCCATTTTCTTCTGCTCATATTTTTCCATGTAGTGCAGAACAGATTCTTCTTTGTTTAACAGTCCCGGAAAGAGAAAACGCCCGGACAATTCCTCTTTGTACCGGTCAAGCACCATTTCCGCGTGATCATCCGTAGGAATCAGGATGATCTGATCCTCCTGCGGGAGTTCACGAAGCACGTTCAGCAACTCCTCATCGTTTTTCTCACGGACAGTATAATACTTCTGTATATATTTACTCTTCTCATCAAAACGTTCAGGATTCGCCGGATTGTCCATCTTGACGACGATCACATCATAACCGGCAGTTCCCGCAGCCCGGATCATTCCCAATCTGGAAGTATAGTTTCTTCCGATGACAACTACTTTTACAGCCATATACTCTCCTGTCAGCGTATCCGCATATATTGTTCATTGATCCACCGGCATACCTCTTCAGCAGAATGCCCGGTTTCCTGTACACCGTAATAATTCATGATCTTATCGCAGTTTTCTTCCGCTTTCTGCGCGGTCATTGTGTGTATCAAGGTATTGAGTTCTTCCTGGTTTCCTGCGATAAAATATCCAATCTCCTCACAGCTGACATACAATTCCCGGATACTGTTTTCATACTCTTCTTTGTCAAACTGTGCCAGGATCACCGGTTTTCTTCTCAGGATAAAGTCTCCCGCGCTTGAAGAATAATCGGTAATCAGAAGGTCAGCGATCATCAGAAGATCTGACATATCCGGATACGCAGACACATCCGTCAGTTTGTCAGAACCATGAAGATCCAGACCAAGAGACTTGGGATGTGCACGTACCAGACCAACCCAGTCTTCTCCCAACTGTCTCAGTGTTTCCTTCAGGTCCACGTTGACATCCAGGACCTTCTTTCCCCTTTTCAGAGTCGGCGCATACAGCAGGATCTTTTTCCCTTCCGCGATATTCAGTTTATTCCGCACTGTCTCCACGTCTTTGGGATAGACAAGGCAGTCATTTCTCGGGCTTCCCTTTTTCATGACTTTCCCGTGATAACGGAAAGCTGTCTGTATCCTCTTTTCCGCGTAATCTGAGCCCACCACAAACAAATCGGTCAGCGCATTATCCATCACCTCGTCCGGTCGTTTTGTGTTGACCCATGAATCGTAAAGGATCTTCTTGAAGCCTCTGTCCCCGTGCCAGGTCTGGATAAACACCTGATTCTTACGTTTATACAGGTCTTCCGTCATCGCTTCATTGCGGATATAGGCAATCGCTGTAGCGCGTTCCCTGCGGTACTGCATCGAGGATAACTCACATACCTTGACATAGTCCGGGAATGTGCCCTTTCCAATCTCGCGCACACCCCACACCAGCTGGTATTCCGGGTATAGTTCGTGCATCTTCTCGCAGACCGCTCTTGGATTATCACAAAACAGGTTACCATAGAAACTCTCAAATACGACTTTCTTCTGTATCTTACTGAAAGCACAGGAAAAAGCATTGAGAGTTTTTGATAACCTGTGTCTGATCTTAACGGTATTCATCCTGTATTCTCCGTGTCTACCGGTAGTATTCCTTATACCATTGGGCAAACTTACGCAGTCCTGTACGGATATCGATCTGCGGGCGGAAGCCAAAGTCTCTTTCCAGCGCGGTGCTGTCCGCATACGTGATCGGTACATCCCCCGGCTGCATCGCCACCAGTTTCCGGTGCGCTTCAAAGTCATAGTCCTGAGGCAGGATCCCGTATTCCACCAGAGCTTCCTGAAGTGTAGACACAAAGTCCATCAGATTCTCCGGTGTACCGCCGCCGATATTGTACAAGTGATACGGAGGAAGAGGCAAACCATCTTCTCCGTTCTTTCTCTCCGGCGCTCCCTGCATGACCCGGTATACTCCTTCCACGATATCATCGATATACGTGAAGTCTCTCTTACAGTTCCCGTAGTTAAAGATCTGGATGGTTTCTCCCCGGACCAGTTTCTGGGTTGCGGAATAGTAGAACATATCCGGTCTTCCGGCAGGTCCGTACACGGTGAAAAAACGCAGTCCTGTGGAAGGAATGTTATAGAGTTTGGCATACGCGTGTGCCAGTAATTCATCGCTCTTTTTGGTTGCGGCATACAGGCTGACCGGATGATCCACCATGTCTTCCGTACTGAACGGAATCTTTGTATTACCGCCGTATACGGAGGAAGAAGACGCGTAGACAAGATGTTCCACGCCTGGATTCCCGTCATCATAGCTGTGTCTGCATTGTTCAAGGATATTGAAGAAACCCAGAATATTCGACTCGATATAGACATCCGGATGATCAATACTGTAGCGTACACCGGGCTGCGCAGCCAGGTTCACAACGACCGCCGGCTTGTACGTATCGAAGACATCCTGTACAAGCGCTTTGTCCGCGAGATTTCCGTGGATGAACACATGTCCGGCGTTACTGTTCTTCGCGGCTTGTTCAATCAGACCCAGACGGTATTTCTTCAGTTCCGGATCATAATAATCATTCAGGCTGTCAAAGCTGATCACCGTACCACCGGTCATCTCCTTCAAAAGACGCAGAACCAGATTCGATCCGATAAATCCCGGTGAACCGGTTACCAGAATTGTTTTATTGTTTAAGTCGATATTCTTCATTTCAGACACTTCCTTTTACTTGTATTCTGACAGATTACTTTGCCGGAACCACTTTTCTGACCAGTTTTCTTACCGTTTTACTTACCGGTGAATACTTGATGTAATAACGGATCAGTGCTCTTTTGGGCAGGCGTTCCTTCATTCCCTCTTCGATCGTATACTTGCAGGGATTACATACACCGCAAGGTTTACCATTACGCGGCTTGTGACAGAACCAGGTGCTGTTCATCACTTCTTCGTATCCGTTTTCAATATACCATTGTTTCATCTGCAGTTTTGTGATGTCTGTCAGAGGAAAACAGAAATTGCTGAACATGGTACATACATCTTCCGATGAGTTCTCCTGATCTACGATATAATACGTGCCGATCTCCTCATCTTCGATCTTCTTCAGTTTTCCCTGCGCATTGATTACCGCGATTGCCTTATCATCCTTATGAACCGACAATTCAAAACCCGGATGATTCAATGCATAAGATGCCAGTTTCACATACTGTGAGCCGACATACATCGTTTCCCTGATTCGTTTGTATGCCTGTTTTATAGCAGGATCCACGGTGTACTCCTCCGCATCAATTACCTGAAGAGGACTGAAAGTGCATTTTGTCTTCGGATTCTGCTTAAGAAGGTTTGTGATCTTCTCCATGGCTTCCAGTTCATTGGGGGTGGATTGCCGGCGGAATTTCAGATAGTACGGCGCAATATTGACATTTTTCTGTGATAACTGTGTGACACGAAATGTTGAATCATATCCTCCGGTCCAGAAAATATGTACTGTTCTTTTTTCTTCTTTGTCTGAGGCTTGTTGTGTTTTATTCATACTGTACTCTTTCTCCATAGGTTATCCCAGAATAATTATACAATATTTTCCCTGCCCGTATGCCTTTGCGGCATAACGTCAGTTTTTCACATTCCTGTATACACGGA
>JAFRMA010000079.1 GCA_017430925.1 Solobacterium sp.
AGATTGGCCAGCAAGAAATAGAGGCCAAGAAGTAATAAAGATCAAGGGGAGGAATAGCGCGTTGAATGATCCTGTATTTGGAAACATGGAATACGAATACGGCTGGAACGGAACGGTGGAATTTAACTGTTTTGGGAAAATGGAAGAGATCTCCCTGACGGTATCAGGGGAGGAAGATGACCCTATTACAGAATATCAGTATAATTCCTTCAGAGCATTCATGGAGACGTGGGAACAGATCATGAGTGATACCGCCGAAGCAATCAAGGAATACTACCTCGGCCTGAGGAAAGAACTTGGATATGATCAGGAATGCAATGCCGATTATCCGCCGCTTGACCACACTGAAACTGATCAGCTGGTTTAACAAGACTGTAGCAATTCCCCTGCTGAACAAATAAGACTACACTGCTGCAGTCTTTTTTACTGATTCCTCATCACTCTGATAAAGATTTGTTACGGTTCAATCTGTTCGATTCTGATCCGGGTCGCTGATTTATCCCTGTAGATTTCAAAAGAATAATGTACTTCTTTCTCCCCTTCCGTAATCACTACTTCTGTTGTCCCGTACTTATGCGCGTAGATATATACCATGTCATTTTCTGCAGAATGTAACTGCACACTGCAGATGGAAGGATCTTCCACAACAATCACCGCGGCATCCGAGAAAGAAGGATCACCAGGCAGGGTTTCCGTTGCCTGCAGATCAGCCTGTGGCGCTTTCAGCGCAAAGAACACCGCGACAGCTGCCGGTATCAGGATACCGATAAGTTTCTGCGTAATCTGAGGGAAAAACACGTATATATACAGCAGTACCTGCAGGATACAGAACAGCATCGTCACCAGCAGATGCGGAAAATGATGAACACACTCAAACCAGCTCTCAAAGATCGTATACCCGAGGAATACCAGAACAGGCGCAAAGATCAGTACACTGAGCCAGTTCTTTTTTCTGATATACCAGCCGACATAAGCCATCGGGAAAGTAAGTATAGTCCAGATAAACCAGTACTTATAGAACCTGAATATCCCCCATCCAAGGGTAGTGAACGGCACCTGGATCAGGTAGATCAGAGGCTGGCTGATCAGGAAGAATACGAAAGTCTTACAGGCGGATTCCAGAGGTTTCCTGCAGTTTGCCATAAGGATGACCGCAAAGAATATCCATGCTTCAAGATTCACTCCCATACGTTCAAATGAAGTATTCCTAAACACAGGGAGTATAAGAAATACTGAGGTCAGCACTGCTGTGCCGACAGCGTAAAGAATCACAGCAGGCCAGCTCATAGACAGCCCGCCATACAACTTATTTACAATACCGGTTTTATTTTTTGTCATAGTTTCCTTTCGCAGATTTGATCATACTTGATTCTTCATATTCACATTCATTGAATTTCGCAAACTTTTTCAATCTTTGGCAGAGTGCGTGTTCCAGTTTTTTAGTCATCCGGATCTTTGTCTCAAGCCACAATCCGTTTACAGCCAGTTTACCATCTCTGATGACCGGTTCTATACGGCCGATCAGTTTATCTCCATATAACAGAGGTAATACATAGTACCCGTATTTACGCTTATCCTGCGGTGTATAGATCTCCCAGGAGTATTTAAATCCGAAGATCTTTTCAATCAGGTCCCTGTCCCACAGAAATGGATCCAGCGGTGCCAGGAATTCACAGCGGTGACTGATCAGAGTATTGTCACGGGCTTGTTCAAGAAGCGGAAGATCTTCCGTAAGGATGTAAAACGGGATACGGATTCCTTCAACAAGAACTTTGGTTATTTCTCCGGATTCTTCCAGAACAGAAAATATCTGATTGCGGTTTTCCGTGGTCAAATCATGAATGCCTAGGAACGCATTGGAGTTCTTGTTCCAGAGCATTCCCACTGCGCCGATTCGTCTTCTCACCCTCCAGTTCCTGTGATCGTATGGTTCCGGAAGCGGATCATCCGCATGCAGGATCTCTGCCGGGATATATTTCTCTGCCAGATCATAGTACTTCCGGGAACCTTCCTTATGGTGAATGACCAGATCACCTGTGGTATACAACTGTTCCAGTACAGACCGTGAAGCTTTGGCTTTGCCGTCCCAGTTACCGCTCCAGTGGATGGAGGAATGCCAGTGAATCTCTCCTTCTACCGGGAGTGTAGCGGAACTGACATTGCCGTGTCTGCGGATATACGTCAGCGCGGTTTCTTCCAGTTCTGCCAGGCCTTCAAAGCGTTTACCGTTATTTCTGCATAATTCCCGGTAACGCCGGAAATACGGCCAGTCTTCCACGGGAAAGATCGCCAGTTCCTTATCGAAGTAATCCACCAGAGCCCGGTCCCGGTATAACAGGTGATATAAGTCTTTCTTGCGGAATCCCTTAACTCTGGACTGCAGTGTCAGTTCCGCGTTCTTTCCTACGGAATCTACCGGATCATACTGGATACATCCGGCCTGACGGACATACGCCAGAGCTCCGGGTTTCTTCTCAAAGATATAGTCACCAAAAAGACCCTGTTTCATCAGCAGGAATCTTCTTGCGTGTTCTTTTGTGATCGTGAGTTCAGACATAAATCAATATCTTCTCTTCTTTTTCTTCTTCCGCGGTTTGAACAGAACAGACAGGACCAACAGGATAAACATACCTGCCAGCACAAGTTCTGCCTTAAACAATCTTGGGTGTTCATTCCTGTATTCCCGGAGCACACGCTTGTAGTGCTCAAGCCTGCTGAAAGGTATCGTTTCAGAAACATAGTATGTCTTCTGATACAGAAGTTCGTTATTTACCAGGACTGTTACCGTACCCAGTTCCTGCCCGGCTTCAACCGGCGCATATAACACCTCCGGAAACTCCTGTATGACCTGAATATCGTCGGTATCCGTCACATCCCGGGTAAATGTATCTTCACCGGTAATATGCAGGGAATCGGCGTCTTTTGCGTCCAGAATAGTGATATACGCAAGACTGTCACCGGAAGACAATAATGTTGTCCTGTATAGATGATCGTCACACCAGCGGTAGACCGCAGATGCGTCACGGATCGCCCCGGTAAGATCTTCAGGAGCTTTACCGGTGATCATCACCAGATCCATCCCGTTGATCCTTGCGGCAGAAGCCAGACATCTTCCCGCAGGATAAGTAAAACCTGTCTTTCCTCCGATCAAGCCGGGTATCTGTTCACTTTCCGGGAAACGCCAGACTGTGGATTCCATCAGTATCCCATCCGGATGAGAAGCTGTACTCCCCGTACGATACTGTTTCGTCTGCAGGATCTCCATGAATGTATCATTCTGACAACAATACTCCAGCAGCACTTCCATATCCCTGCATGTACTGTAGTGATTCTGGTCATGAAGTCCCGTAGGATTTACAAAGTGTGTATTCCTCATCCCAAGCTCGGAAGCTTTGCGGTTCATATGGTCCACAAAAGCCTGTACAGAGCCGTCAATACGATATGCCAGGGCATTGACGCATTCCGCTCCGGACGGCAAAGCCACACCATATAAAAGATCCATTACAGTTACCTCATCACCCGGAAGAAAACCTGCCATGGACGCATTCGCCTCGTACAGTCCGTACATCATCTCATTGGTAATTGTGATATGTTCATACAGATCAGGAAGTGCTTCAATTGCGATGATCTCTGTCATCGTCTTTGTCATGGATGCCGGATACATACGTTCCGCAGAATTCCGGGACCAGAGGATCTGACCGTTATCCTTGTCTACAAGCAAAACATATTCACTGTATACTTCCGGAGTTCCTTCCGGGTGTTCATCTTCCGCGTAAACAGGTACGGTAAAACACAACAGGAAGAATAACAGGAAAACGAGATTCATCACCAATTTGGACATAGGAGTATTATATTTCATTCCGGGCTGATCATCTACAGATAGATTATGGTTAAGGCTTGCAGGATTCTCAAGATCAGGAAGAATACAAAAGAATATACCGTAAAGATCGGCAGTACCGGTAACATATACCACATCTTCACCGGGAAGAGATTCCACATGGTCTGCAGGATCTTGTTTTCAGGAATATATGTATAGACATAGTTGGATTTCTTGTTTAAACCGGTTTTACGCAGGTAAGTATTGATCATATGACCGATTCCTGCCAGGATCATGGTCCCAACAGGTGCCCACAGACAATCCTTCAAAACAGGTTCATACAAACGCAGCGTATAAAAGCTCAGACATGTGACAATCAACAGTCCGTGATAGCCGTAAAACCCGTATGCCTGCTTGGAGAATACCAGCTGGTCACGATTGTAGCTGTCAGGCATCACATACGCAAGTACAGCTCCGAGAGTACCTACAGACACACAGAACGCCATTACCGGTATACTCCTGGTTACAGAAGCCAGAATACACAGTAAAGTAGACTGATTACATAAGTAACACGGTAACTCATTGTAGTAGTTATAATCGTCCCGGATGTTTTTCAGGGAGAACTTGTACAGACGCAGGATAATCAATTTCGCAATACTCAGCCACAATACCAGACGATACCGTTCATCCATACTGCGTGTGTTACCGGCAGCCGTCACAACAGCCAATAATAAAAATGTCAGTGCAACGTACATCCACCACCAGAGATTAAACACCTTGATCCTTGCGTCAAAACCCTTCATATCAATAATCTGTATACGACATGGTTAATTGGACATCCGGATGGTCTTACCATCACTGATCACGGTAATATGACCGTCTTTAGTTTCGAGAATATTCTTTGTATAGGTTTGTAACAGTGCGAGTGTATTCTCTTCCGCGGGATTCTTGTCCGAAGAAGTGATTGCGACATATGCCGGCTGTAATTCTTCCAGCAGTAATGACAGATTCTTGTTGTATACGCCATGATGAGGCAGTTTTAAAAACGTACAGGGACCCGGATCCGTATCCACCCACTCCGCGATCCTCTCTTTTTCAATATCTCCCGCAAAGACCAGACGGTTATCCCCGTGAACAACTGTCGTAATCAAAGAGAAGTTGTTGTCCGGTTCTCCATTATTGTACGGTTCATAGGACAGCGGAGGTTCGATCGTCACCTCAGCATTGCCGAAAGAAAAAGACTCAGTCCGTTCCAGGTATACCGGTGTATACCCTTTCTCCTGAAGAGCAGTCATAAAAGAAACATACTCCGGATGTTCCGACACATAGTCCGGCAGGTAGATCGTATTGACATCCATGTTCCGGATGAGTGTATCAGCGCCGCCGACATGATCTTTATCAAAGTGAGTAATGATCAGGGTATCGATACTGGCGACTTTCTTGTTCTGCAGAAAAGATACCATGTCTTCTCCGTCATCTTCTTCACCTGTATCAATAACCATGGTTTTTCCCTGGTGCAGGAGTACTATGGCATCTGCCTTTCCTGCTTTCAGGATATCTGTTTCCAGAATATCTTTCTGTGCGCACCCGCAGAAACCAAAAACCAGGCACATACACAGGAATATTTTACGTATCATTTCATCACAAACTTTCTGGCGATTTCCGTTCCTAAACGGAAGATGAAGGGGCGCAGAGCTTTATCCGCATTCTTCAGTTCTGCGATGATGGCGATGTGCTGAGGGCAATGACTCTCACACTTCCCGCATCCGATACACTGGGAAGGAAATGCTTTCTTCTTCCGCAGACCGACAACCTGCGCATATTCAAAGCGTCCTGCCATCTTATTCTCCATGTACATCTCGTTATAAGCGCGGAAGGCACCGGGAATATCCACCCCCTGCGGACATGGCATACAGTATGCACACCCTGTACACGGTACTTTGATCTTTTCGTTGATCATTCCCTTTACCTGTTCGATCAACGCGAAATCTTCTTCTTTCAGGTGTCCCGGTTCAGCATCGGAAGCGATCCGGCAATTCTCTTCCACCATGGCCAGAGAATTCATCCCGGACAATACACAGGTTACTTCTTTCTGATCAAACAGCCAGCGGAATGCCAGTTCCGCAGGTGTATACGGACTCTCAGAAATCATCTTCTTCGCTTTTGCGGGTAACAGATCCACAAGCTTGCCGCCCCGCAGAGGTTCCATGATAATCACCGGGATATTCTTCTCATATGCCGCATGCAGTCCTTTTCTGCCGGCCTGGGATACTTCATCCATGTAGTTATACTGGATCTGGCAGAAATCCCAGTCATAGGCATTCAGGATCTGTAAGAACATATCTGTATTTCCGTGGAAGGAGAAACCGATATTCCGGATCTTTCCCTCTTCTTTCTTCTTCAGGATCCATTCCTCAATACCGAGTTTCTTCAGATTCTCCCATGCCCGGATATCCGTAAGCATATGCATCAGGTAATAATCGATATGATCGGTTTTCAGACGAGAGAGTTCTTCATTGAAGTATCGTTCGATCATCGCTTCACTGCGGATCATATACTGCGGTAATTTAGTCGCTATATTGACTTTATCCCGGAGATTATTACGGGAAAGGATCTCTCCCAGGGCTGCTTCACTTCCCGGATAAATATAGGCAGTATCAAAGTAATTGACTCCCTCTTCTATTGCCTTCAGGATCTCCTTTTCCGTTTTGGCAGTGTCTACGCCTACTCCGCTCTTGGAGAAACGCATACAGCCATATCCTAATAAAGAAATCGGGTTACCATATTTGTCTGTTCTGTATTTCATCTTTTATCCCCTAGGCTATCTCGTAAAATAGTAAAAGTTTTCGTCTTCACCGCACAATGTATATCCGCAGCCAAGAATCATCCGGTAAGAACTGGTATTCTCCCTGTAACACTTGGCATTCATTTTCAGGTGCAGCTGTTGTTCGGCATACTCTGTCATCATCCGGAACGCACGCTGTCCGTATCCGTGATGCTGGTATTCCGGGAAAATGCGGCATCCCAGTTCGGCGTCTCCCCGGGAGGTAAAGTGCCAGAGAATGACTTCGCCGATAAATGTATCGTTTTCCCGGATCGCCAGATTCAGAGAGTCTCCCCAGGAAGTATCTTTTATCGTAGAGTCATAGAATAAGCGGTCTTCTTCCCCAATCAGATACGGGTCGTTTTCAAAGTCATATCCCCAGTAACGGCCGACATCCGGGTCCAGATTCAAACGATGGTATGCCGGGATATCTTCATCACGGAAGGGATCAAGAACGAGTACTCCGTCCTGCAGCACCGGCAGTGTCAGACCTGCACAAGGAGATTTGACATGGACGAGATACTTATGAACACGGGCAATCGGCTGATACTGCGTCTTGGATATACGCAGACCGGGATCTCCGGAATCATCTTCTCTGTTGACCAGGCGCAGAGGCACCTCGGACTTATCCTGCATGATCCGGGAGAATTCCTGATACATGACTGGATAGATACCGTCATATTCACGCAGGGCTTTTTCCACGTGGATCACCAGCATATCTCCGATGATCTCACCGATGGAGAACGCGATGATCTTCCCCTGATAACGGATACACGCGGCGTGCTGGTCCAGTTGTGCGCAGACCTTCAGTAATTCGCGCGTGCGTTCCAGTTCGCTGGTTTCCAGCAGTCCCCTGTCCTCATGTTCACATTCATAACGTTCCAGCATTTCTTCGACATCCGGGAGATCCTTCTCTTCAAGGAAGGAGGTTTCCGGTTTGCCGTACATCTTCACAAAGCGGTTCACATGATTTCTCTGCCCGCTGAATTTCTTTCCGGAGAACGTCGTGGCTTTTTCGTAGTCGTAGAGATAATCACTCCATTTCACGTCATAATCCGCGCAGAAAGGCTGTAATCGTGTATCCTGACGTATCTTTTCCATGTATTCTTCATTAACTCCATAGATACGCAGGGGTTCATTCATTTCGTATACATGCTTGATCAGTTCATCCAGCATACCATCAGGATCTTTCCCGTAGGGATATGTATACGCAGGCTGATCATTGATCATCATCCGCATACAGAATGTATCATTCCAGACACAGAAAGAAAAATCCAGGTCATCCTGCCACATGAAAATATACCCTGCAGTCAGATCACTGCACCGGAAAGGATTCTGTTTGATATATGGGAGTACTTCCCTCAGATTATTTATATTATTTGGTTTAAATTCGAGCATAACTGCAGTATATCACACACGTCCGCATGTTTGACACAACGCTTTTTGAGAGTATCATTCTTTGTCAGTAAGATCATATTCCATCCAGTCCTGCAGAGATACAAACCCGGCCTTTTCATATACAGGTTTACCCCATAGAGAGGCGCCAAGAATCAGACGATCCATCTGTCTCCTTACAGCCTCTTGTTTCAGCAGTTCCAGGATCTTTCCCGCAATCCCCCGGTGCCGGTACTCTCTCTCCGTATACATATTGGTAATATATCCGGTTTTCCCGTGAATCTCAAAGAATCCCGGAGGCATATCCAGTTCAAGAAGTCCGCCTGTACCGATAATTCTTCCCTCTTCCTCCGCAGCGATCTGATAGAGACTTTGATTCTGCAGTACGCGGGTAAACCAGACAACCAGATCATCACGGATCTCACGCCGGGGATGTTCCTCTTCGTCATCCAATTGCTGTATGCGGCATTGTACAAGTTCCGGGATATCACTGACTTCTGCCTGACGATATGTGATCATATTCTTCTCCATTTTCTGTGCAAAATATCTTCACACGTTATAATATTAAAATACCTGGAGGAAAGATGAAACTGTTTGGAAGATTTTATCTTGATACAGAAAAAGATATTCCCATAGATCTCTATTTTGAACATGGAGAAATGGTGTATCTTTTACAGACACCGAATCATCATACCGGCAACCTGATTACGAATCTTGCCCGTCTTTGTGATCTTCCTCTGGAGAAAGATGAGCAAGGTCATAAGATCATCCGGGGTGTTGTCCCGTGTTATATCGATGAGTACAACCGTACAGTCTATATCCTGCGTCTGGGAAACACCAAAGTAGCCAACATCTATCCTGACGGGACAATTGAACGCAAGGCAAGTATTCCTTCCATAGCCAAGACCCTGATGAGCCAGACCAAGGAATACTCCCTGAATGAGTTTAAAACGATCATTAAGACCTATATCCGCAGAGATTATAAATTCTGTACTGACCTGCACACCCACATGAACGCAAATTTACACCCGGACATTCTGATTGCGCTGGGTATTTTCCATCAGATCCACTATCCTCTGTATTACATCAGGAAACTGGGTCTGAGACTGACAGAAGCACAACAGAAATCTCTGGAGAAACAAAGAGAGTCTGTCGCGGAATCCTTCAAGGATTCTCCCCTGACAGGAAAATATCTCACGCGCAGGATCAGTGATCATACGTATATCAACTTTGCGGATCTGATCTTGAACAACCGTAAGAACGCGTCCTGGAATATTCCCAGGATCCGGGCTTCTCTCTCTATCCTGAAAGATGGACAGGCAGTCTTTACCAATCTGGAGAAAGTCTATCTGTACCGGTATGTCTTTACCAAAGGTGTATCCTGTACAAAGAAAATTTCTCTGGAGAATTATACAAAGATTCCGGATCCGGAGATCGTAGAGATCCTCCGCCAGATTCAGGAAGACCAGAATAACCCTCTGTACAAGGAGAATTCCCTGTTCCAGAACAAACTCCTGTGGATCGCCAGGACTTACCAGAAACAAGGAATCTGTTATGCGGAGATCTCTGACACAACATTGGTAAAACCCGGCGCTGCCTTTGCGCTGTTAAAGGAGATCCACGAAGTCATGCCCGCAATTACCGAAGAAACCGGTGTATGCCTGCGTTTCCTTGCGGGAATCCGGAGAATACCATTGACGATCATCCGTGACAATATCACTGCCGATAACTATTTACAGGAGAATCTCCAGGTACTGCATACCGTGAGTATCGACCCTTATGTGGCAGGAAGCGATATCATCGGTGAAGAAATCAATGATATTGCCGAGTTACAGCCTCTGTTCAAGGAACTGGTCAAGATCCCCGACGAAGATCCTTCTTTTGTCATCCGTATTCATGCCGGTGAGAATGATTCCCTGCCGGAGAACGTGGCCAACAGTATCCGCTGTGTCAAGGACTCGTTGCGTCCGGGACAGAAGTTCCCTCACGTGAGAATCGGACACGGACTGTATACCGCCAATCTGCGCAGTGCCAAAGGCAGACAGCTCATCCAGGAATTGATCCGGAACAAGGTCGTTCTGGAATTCCAACTATCTTCCAACGTCCGCCTGAACAATCTGAATTCCCTGGCGGATCATCCTCTGAAGCGATATCTGCACGCCGGTGTTTTCTGCGTACAAGGCACAGACGGCAGCGGAATGTACGGTACCGACCCGATGTCTGAACAATTATCCCTGGAGCGTCTGTTATCCCTGAGTGACCGGGATATGAAGATGATGCACAATGCCGAACTGGAGATCCTGAAAGACAGTCAGAAGACCTTCCAGCACAAACAAGAACGTTTCGCATCCCTCTGCGGCAATACCGATCCGCAGGAATTCTATCAAAAACGTTTTGAAGAAACCGCAAGAATCCCGTTCTCCCTGGCAAGAAGCGGACGTCTGGATACGTCGGAGGTATTATCCGCGAAGATCCGGGAACTGCCGGAAACCGGTATTCCCATTGTTCTGGCAGGAGGCAGCTTTAACAATACCCGCCACCAGACAAAACTCCGGGAAGATCTGTGTTCGTTGATTGACAACCTGCTTATCCATGCGGATCCAGAGAAGTATTACTTTGTGATCGGCCATAAGCTCTCAGGGTATGAGAGTTATCTCCTGAAAAAAAACCAGGGAAAATTCCCTGTCTATGCCTTCGTTCCGTCGGAAATCACCAGGACCGAATACCAGCGTCTTTCCTCCGCGGATCTCTCTGTCCGTACGGCAATTGAGCCTGTTGGAATGGGTATCTACAAGAGTGTAGTCTATGAGATCTTCAAGCAGAGACCTTCGATCTTACTGGCTCTGGACGGTAACTCTGCCGGCGCAAATCTGATCCAGGAAGCCAACAACAGCAAGTACCCCTGCCGCATCTATGTCTGTGACCGTGCCCGTACACTGAAAGCTAAGGCCGAATCCCTCCATGGCTATGTACGCCTGTTCCGGGATCCGGATGGTATCAGTGAACAGATTTTGAAAGAAACATTCTGAATTCAGAGTGTTTTTTTGTGTGTGATTTCTTTCTCGGTAACGATGTAATCCACATAGATATCCGTATCTTCCATCGGGATATCCTCACAGATCATCTCTTCAAAACAGATACACATCTTGATTACCCCGGATATGCCGAAGAACCGGTCATAATACCCCATGCCATGGCCCAGACGTCTGCCGTCTTTGGACACGCTCAGACACGGTACGATGATCAGGTCCAGCTCATCCGCGGAGATCGTCTCCGTATCGTTCACAGGTTCCGGGATATCGTATTTTCCGGGCTGATATACACTATCCGGAGTAACCCGCACAGCTTTCATGACGCCTTTGGGATAACATCTCGGGACGAAGACTTTTTTGCCTTGTGCAAACGCACTGTGCAGGATCTTGTCCGTACCAGGTTCCTTAGGCATGGACAGATAGATAAAAACATTCTGCGCCTGCACAAAACATGGATGCGTAATGATCGTCTGCGCAATCTTTTCACTTGCCTGAAGTACATAGTCTTCCGCAAGCGTATCAGCTTTTCTGCGCATGGCTGCACGAAGTTCTTTCTTTTCCATGTGTCCTCCTTCGTAAAAAAAGAGATTAAGACCTCTTTTGAAAATATTCCGCAAGCCTGAATAAAGTCGGGCTTAAGATGATACTGATCAGTAATTCCACCAGAAAATTCGCGCCGACCAGTCCGACAAATACATACTGTACGACATGATCTCCGAAGCCTAAGCCGGAAGCCCACTCTGCCATGGTTTCCCCAAAGAAAGTCAGACAGCCAAGGATAAAGATTCCGGTATTGCATAAGGGACCTGCGACAGCCGCTGCGACAACACCGACATAACGGTTATATCCTTTCACCAACCGATAAATCCAGCCGGCTGCCAGTCCTCCCACAATGCCTTTAACTAATACGATCAGAATCGTCGCGGGCGGATTGATTGCCATGAATATACCGGAGTCCATGATCAGGACAACGATACTGAAAACAAGACCCAGCCAGGCACCGGCTAAAGGTCCGTATAATACAGCTCCCAGTACGATCGGTATCCACACCAGGGAGATGGAAAATGTCCCCAAACGAATAAAGGAACCCAACAGTTGAAGAATGACTACGATTCCTGTAAATATACCGAGAACCGCGACTTGTTTTGTGTTTCTCATGTGTACTACCTCTTATGTTTCTATAAGTAGATATTATTATAACTCTTCACAGGAACAGAATAAATGTTTAGTGTATAATTTGAGAAATGGCTCGTGAACTAACCAGAGTACAAACGATTGAACAGTCCATGGTCAAGAAGTTCCGGAAGGAACTCTGGGCTCCTTTTCTTACGGCTGTCAACCAGTATGAACTGATTCAGGAGAACGACAAGATTGCCGTATGTATCTCCGGCGGTAAAGATTCCATGTGTATGGCCAAACTGCTGATGTTACTGCAGAAACACAGTGATATTCCCTTTGAACTGGTCTATCTGGTCATGGATCCCGGGTACAAGGAGAAGAACCTGCAGAAGATCAAGGAGAATGCGGAGATTCTTGGTTTACCGATTACGATATTTACAACGAATATCTTTGCGGTCGCTGATAGTCAGTCTCATGCACCATGTTATCTCTGTGCCAGAATGCGCCGGGGACACCTGTACAACAAGGCAAAAGAACTTGGGTGTAATAAGATTGCCCTGGGTCATCACCTGAATGATGTGATCGAAACGACCCTGATGTCCATGTTCTACAGTTCCAAACTGGAAACGATCGTACCTAAGGCGAAAAGCGAGAACTTTGAGGGAATGGAACTGATTCGTCCCATGTACAGAATCAAAGAAGATGATATCTTGCATTGGGCGAAATACAACGGTCTGGAGTTTATCCGCTGCGCATGCAGTATGACCGAGAGACTGGCTCTGGAAGATACAGATCTGTCCTCCAAGCGTCTGGAAACGAAGAACCTGATCAAGGAACTGAAAAAAGAGAATCCCGATGTTGAGGAGAATCTCTTTCGTGCCCTGCATGCAGTTCATGTGAAAACCTTCCCCGGACTTGTCCTGGGTAAGGAAAAACATGATTTTCTGGAGTTTTATCCGGAAGGATTATTACCGGAGAATAAGAAATAAATTCTGCGAATGCAGAATTTTATTTTTGTTTCAGATAGTTCATCAGTAATTCCAGTCCCCGAAGAGGTACGCAATACGCGTCATCCTTACGCAGACATGCCTGATAGACATCATCCAGCGCAAACCAGGCAACGTTTTCCACTTCTTCTTCCTGGACATGGATATCCTGCAGGTCTACTTCTTTCTGATAGACATAGACGAATGCGACCTCGTTATCCTTGAATATCCTGCCATAGAATTCTTTTTCGTACTTGATCCGGAATGTGCCCGCAAATGCCAGTTCTTCCGGACGTGCTTCAATACCCAGTTCTTCTTTGAATTCACGGATGGCGGACGGCAGCGGCTCATCTCCGGCCTGGATATGTCCGGCAGAGGATGTATCGTATCTTCCCGGAAAGGAGTCTTTATTCCTGCTTCTTTTCTGCAGCAGTACCTCCGTACGGCCGTCATGTTCGCGGACAACCCAGATATCGGCGCAGCGGTGCATAATCCCTTCACGGTGGGCAGTTTCCCGGTCAACGATCTTTCCCGTAGGGTTTCCCTGTTCATCCGTAATATCAAACCATTCCATAGCCTGTACCTCCGTGGTTTATGGTAACACAAAAAGGAGGGTATTACCCCTCCTCTATCACCGTAAAGAAGTATTATTCACCGAATTCGTAATTGATTTCCTGATCCAGTGTATGTTCTGCTTCAATCATACCTATAGCATCATTTTTCAGCACATGAAGGATCTTTCCGTAGGTAACTTCCGGAATCTTGTCGTAGAGTCTTCCGGCACTGAACGATTCACCGATGACGGTTCTCCAGCTGTTTGCGACATAGCCGATCTGCCCCAGTCCTTCCATCTCTACCTTGATGGCTTCCTTGTCATATTCATTATCCGGTTCCTTGACCAGACGTACGATATCTCCCTTATTCAGGAACTCTGTTCCAAAGCGATAGTTTATACCGGTTACCGTAAAGTACATCTTTTTCATACGTTTTCTCCTTTTACACTTACAGAATAGTATTCCTGACTGACAAAAAAAGTGACAAGCAGTAGTCAAACTACATTTTTCATGCGCTTGCCCCTTTTCGTTTCATTACTGTACATGAAAAACAGGATTCACAATATAAAGATATTCTTCAGTTTATAACTTCATCCCGATAATACGCTTCTTCATCAAGCGCCCCTTCGCTTCTGGCAACGGCCATCGCGACTGCTGTATCGCCGCAGACATTCAGTGCTGTAACAAGCATTTCGATCGGGCGGTTGATTGCCAGAATCAATGCGTATGCCATAAGTGCCTGCTCGCTGGTAATTCCCAGCCCGGAGAGGATCGTAAAGAGGATAACAGCTCCGGCTCCCGGTGCGGCAGGTGTACCGACCGAAGCGATAATGGCGAGAAAGGCAATCACCAGGAGGTTACTGAAAGTAATCTGAAATCCGCTGGCTCCGGCAATAAACAAGGTAGCAATAACCTGCATTAAAGCAGTACCGTCCATGTTGACCGTCATACCAAGCGGCAACACAAAATTAGCCACTTCCTCATTGACTCCGAGGCTTTCCGTTGCTGTTTTCATATTCAGCGGTAAGGTTGCGGCAGAAGATGATGTCGAGAAGCCAAATAAAGCGACCGGTGTCATTTTCTTGAAGTAAGTCACAGGATTCAGACCTGTTGTAACTTTGACGAAGAGCGGATAGCCGAAGATCAGCACGATAAGAAGAAGAGCCGTTGTCAGAAGCACATAAGCCATCGCTGGTTTTAGGTACGTAACACCGTACGCCGCAAATGTTCTCGAGAGAAGGCAAAATATTGCCACCGGTCCAAAACGATGAACAATATAACTCAGGAAGACTGTAACGATGTCACTGATTTCCCGGCAAAGTTTCGGCAGTACTTCGACCTTTTCTTTCAAAACATTGGTTATCAGCCCGACAGAGACAGCAGTAAATACAACTGCCAGTACACCGCTGTTGTTGCTGAGACTGGAAATAAAGTTGTTCGGTATGGCATTGATCAGAATCATCAGCGGATTAGTGCCGGTTGATCCTTCCTGGGCACTGAGTTCAAGCGCTGTGTTGTTAAATAAACCGGCATTGTAGGCAATCATTCCAAATATGGAACTAATTACAATGGCAATGACTGTTGTGGCCAAAAAATAACCAATGGTCTTAGTTGAGATCCTGCCCAGCTTTCTTGCATCCGAGATGCGGATAATCGCCAGTACGATACTCGTGAATACCATTGGTATAATAACAAACTGCAATGCTCTGACAAATAACTGTCCAATCAGATAGAATAAACCGATTGCTTTCTCATTGCCCGCCGCTGAAATGTCCGCAAACAGAAGTGAATTGATCTTCGCCCACGTCTCAGCGTTACCTGAAGCATTCAGGTTTTCTCTTAATGCGATCATTACCAAACCGAATAAAAGTCCGGCAACCATTGCGATGAGCATTTTCACTGTCAGATTAGCTGTTTTTTTCTTTGCCATAAGTAACTCTCCTGATGAACACACAAACTATTTCATTCATTTTCGTTTTGAGTTTTGATTTATTTCCTGTTGATCATTTAGAGATTTTCCCGCTAAGACTCTTTATACCCGGTTACTTCTTTCATCACCGGAATACTTGCTGTTTCTTCTCTTGCCGGAAAACTGATTTCTGTTATTTCTGACAGTTGTACGGTCTCAACCAGAAGTCCATTGATCAACTGTACTTTCAAATCGTCTGAAAGATCATTTTGGATCTCATGCGCATTTATTACATAACCGGAATAACAGGAACCATCGGTAAGTGTGACAGTCATGAATTGATTCAGATGTGGTAATATCTCTTCACGTTTCATCTTTATTCATTGTACATAATGTGAGTAAAAACAGCAAAACAAGTAAGAAGAAGTTCAATCATTTTCTGATATGTACCCGGCAGATCTTTGGGGAGAATCAGAAAAACAGAATAAAGGTGTATGGAGTTTCCGGTGTAAAACTTGAGCCAGGCTATATATGCAGGCTGTTTGGCTTTTGATAAAACAGTAGTAGTGGAAATCATGAGGAAAATAACTTTTATTGCATATTTGTGCTTACAGAATCGTATTCCTGCATAACAAAAAAGTGACAGGCTGTAACTTCTGCTATAATTGTTTTCAACAGGAGATTACAACATGCGCAGTCATTTGAATTTATATACACATGATGGTTTATTTCACGCAGATGACGTTTTTGCGTCTGCGTTATTGTCTCTGATGGCAGAAGATGTACATATCGTCAGAGGCAATGATCTGGAAATTCCCGAAGATACAGACAAGTGGATCATCTTTGACATCGGCGGCGGAGAATTGGACCACCACACACCCGAGAACAAGGAGAATAACGGTGTTCATCCCGGTACAGGTATCCCCTACGCGTCCTGCGGTCTGATCTGGAAGAAGTATTACCGGGAGATCCTGGAGGCACAGAATTGTCCGGAACGGTATACCGAGATCGTTTTTTCCCGGCTGGATACTTCCCTGATCCAGGGAATCGACGCAGAGGATAACGGCTACGATCCGGTCGGCGCTGAACTGGAGAGAATACCCAATTTACAGGCAGATCTGCGGAATGAGATTGCCTACGCGTCAAGAACCAGTTTTACGATTTCTCAGGTGATCAAGGATTTCAATCCGCCCTGGAACTCAGATATCGATCCGTACGATGCTTTCCTGGACGCAGTATCCTTTGCGAAAGATGTATTACTGAATCGTCTGGACAGTATTATCAGTTCCCTGGACGGCAGAGATTACATCTTACGGGCAATTGATTATTCCGCAAATCATCTCATGATCCTGGATGAATTTGCGCCGTGGGAAGGTGTTTTATATTCACAGAGAAACAATCCCAAAGCCCAGGATATCTGGTATGTGATTTCTCCGGCATTACGCGGAGGATGGAATATCCAGTGCGCACTGGTCAACTCCAATGACCGTTCTGTATTCCGTCATCCTCTTCCTGAGGAATGGTATGGTTTACGTTATGAAGAATTACAGAAAGTATCCGGGATCAAGACCGCGATCTTCTGTCACCCTTCAGGTTTCCTGGCTGGTACAGAGACCATGGAGGATGCCCTGGCTATGGCACAAAAAGGGATGGATCGCTGATCCATCCTTTTCTATACACAATATTGCTTAATGTTCAGGATACCTTTTGCAATATCCCCGGTGATATCCCCGTGAATGGAATTATCCTGGTCAATGATCAGTGAGTGATCCGACAGAGGCAAATCCTTCATCGTATTCATGATTTCCTGCAGCGGCAGGATCCCTTCTCCCGGAATTGTACAGAACGGTTTTCCGGTACGCGCTTTTATACCACAAGCAATTTCCTTGATGTGGATCAGCGGGAAACGATCCGGATATTGTTTGAGGATTTCTACACAGTTTATACCGGCATATTCTGTCCAGCCAAGATCAATTTCAAAGCAGAGTTCGGGGATGTTTTCCAACAGCCAGCGCATGACGCAGGTATCTTGATCCGGAAACCATTCCATCTCATGGTTGTGAATCAGCAAGTTCCTTCCCTGCCGTTGTAATTCTTTTATACCGTAACGCAGAGTATCCGCGTATTCAGCCACTTTCTCCACAGATTGTTCCATGAAACTGTATACGCAATATTCCAGATCATTTTGGGTCATAAATAGTATAACTTCAGAGAAAACTTCTTTTTTCAGATTCAGTGTCTGAAGGTGGAAGGAATATACTTCGAAACCCTTTTTACGTAACATGGCTATTAATTCTGTCCCGAAGGACACATCATTGAAGCCGCGGAAGATACCGCTCTCCTGCATGGCTGTTACTTCCGGAGTGTGCGGCAGATCAAACCCGAACATGATATTCGGTTCAATAAAAGTAACACCTGCTTGTTTAAGCTCTGTCCAGAC
>JAFRMA010000080.1 GCA_017430925.1 Solobacterium sp.
CGGTTCCTCTTCCACTTCAGGAACTTCGGTTTCCTCCGGCTCTTCTTCCTGTTCAAGAACGATGATATTTTCTTCTTCGTTCTCTTCCGTCAGGACGGTTTCCTCTTCTCCCGTTATCGTTTCTGCCGTATATTCCGGTTCTTCTTCCGGTTCTTCGGCGTGAACAATCGTTGAAATACCGGTCAGTGATGTCTGTAATGCCAGGACCACAGCCAGTATCTGTTTAAGCAGCTTGCTCATTATACACAGCCTCCTCATTTTCCGTAAAATACCTGTTGGGTAGTAAGAATCATTATCTTTGAACAGAATCTTTAATATAGTAAGTATATCGTAATTCTCCGGTAAATGAGAATAACCATGAAGAAAAAGCCCGGAATATCCGGGCTTCAGAATATGTAATGTTTGTCTTGTTAACCGATAACTTCGATGTCTTTCGGGAAACTGTTCAGTACTTCACAGCCGTCTTCCGTGACAATGACCAGATCTTCGATCCGTACTCCGGCAATCGCTCTGTGGTAGATTCCCGGTTCGATGGAGAAGATATTACCGGCTTCTGTGAGATTCGGGTTAGCCTGCGATACATCTCCGTATTCATGTACTTCCAGACCGATGAAGTGACCTAAACGATGGGTAAAGTCAGGTCCGTAACCACCTTCGGTAATGATATCTCTGGCAGCGCTGTCCACGTCTTTCAGGGATACACCAGCCTTCAGCATAGCTTCCGCGGCTTCGTTGGCATCCTTTACAAGGTTATAAATCCTTTCTGCTTCAGGTTCCGGATACTTCTTATAGAAGAATGTACGGGTCATATCCGAGTTATAATCCTCAAAGACGCAGCCGACATCAAAGAGTACGGTATCGCCTTCCTTGATCACAGTATCGTCCGGCATATGGTGCGGATCAGCGGAATTCTCACCGAATGCGACGATGGCAAAAGCCTGTCTTTCGGCACCCAGAGCCTTGTATATACCAGGCATGCGGGAAGCAACTTCTCTCTCTGTTACACCTTCGTGAATCAGTTCCTTGAACTTGGCCATAGCCAGATCATTGATCCGGGAAGATCTGCGCATCTTTTCTTTTACTTCTTCATCCTTGATGGCTCTGGTACGGTCTACCGCAAGAGATCCATTCGCAAATCCCTTCACGATATTGCCTTCCATCAGTTCCAGCAGGAAATGGGCAGCCATATTCTTGTCTACACCGAGAACTTCATCATGCAGCACCTTATCCGCAAAGATCGGTACCAGGGGATCTCCGTCCTTGTAGTACTGTACAGGTACACCGAGATCTTCTTCAAAGCGATTCAGTTCATTTACGATCAGTACCGGTTTTACACCGCTGCCGACCAGGAATCCCAGGAAACGTTCACCGGAGAACAGTTTCTTTCCGACAAGGTAGTAAACTGCCATGACATCGGTGATGATCGTCTGTTTCAGGCCGATCTTTTCCAGGTTTTCATTGACTCGTTCCAGTCTTTTCTGATTTAACATATTTCCTCTTTTCTAAACGGATGCCTGTGCATAATCATCAAAACCGATGATCATCCCTCCGCGCTCCGCATAATAACTACATAAACCGCCATTCGGGTTGATCGTGACCACCGCCTGCGGGAATTGATCCAGAATCAGTGATTTCATCCGTTCCGCGCCTTCTGTATTCAACGTATGGGAGATCGCTACTCTGCCCCCGCGATAACCCATCTTGATCATTTCCGTGACACCGGCGCTGATGGCTTTCTTAGCACCTTTGGCAATCGCTGCCTGGTGGATGGTACCTTTATCACTGGCTCTTCCGACAAAGCGAATACCCAGAAGACCCGCAATCTTGGCTACCGCAGGACTTAAGCGCCCGTTCTTAGCCAGATTACTCAGGGATTCCAGATAGAAGATCAGGTGGGTATGTCTTTGGTAATCCTGGACTTTTTCCCGGATTTCTTCAAAGCTTAATCCCTGTTCCATCAGTTCTCTGAGTTTTTCAATGATCATCACCATTTCACCGCCGGTAGAGAGGGAATCAATCACATAGATCTTAACATCTTCGTGTTTCTTCATATACTCTTCCGCAGCCATCTGCGCACTGGCATAACTGCCGGATAATGCGCTGCTTATGGTGATGGCGAAAACCACATCTGCCCCTTCAAAAGCATCCAGCCATTCCTGCGCATTCGGACAGGATGTACTGTTTACCTTACTGGTTTCAATATGATTAACCATCTTTTCCAGATCCAGTCCGGCCTGATCGATATATTCTTCACCGTCCACAAGGATCTTCAGAGGTGTTGTCAGATATTTGATTGAACCGGGTAATTCGTATATATTCGATGATGAGTCTGATACTATTCTATAAGTTGTCACCGTAACCACTTCCTTTATCTAAATCTATTATAGCGATAATTAAACAACGCGCAAAATAAACATCTCCGTGAACATTCCTTTCATGAAATTTAGTGGATTTAACAGGAATGCTCCGCTTTCTCCCTGCCTGGCAAGCTACTCATCTAAAATGTTGTATTTACCCGGACATAAAAATGCATTATAGTTGTGTTTGTCTGTCAACAAATCTCACAAATCCTTCTATACATACACATTTCCGGATACGGAGGTCATAAGATGAGTGAAAGAAAACTAAATACAAGTGTAGATCTGACAGGTGACAATCTCCTGTCCAATATAATCCGTTTTGCCTTACCTGTCATGTTGTCATCTTTTCTGGAGATGTTGTTCAATGCGGCAGATACGATCATCGTCGGAAAGTTTGCCGGAAGTGACTGTCTGGCTGCCGTAGGCAGTACGGGATCTTTGTTCTTTCTGCTGGTATCGCTGTTTAACGGTCTTTCGGTCGGTGCCAACGTACTGCTTTCGCGTTATGTCGGGATGAGGGATGATGAGAAACTTAGTACGGCTGTGCATACGTCTTACTATATGGCAATTGTGTCAGGTCTTCTGATGTCTGTGCTCGGGGTTGTTCTGGCAAGACCGATGCTGCAGCTGATGGGTACTCCGGACAGTATTCTTCCTCTCAGTACCAGATATATGGTAATCTGCTTTGCCGGATGTATTGTCATGGTTATCTACAATTTCGGCAGTGCGATCCTGCGTTCCAAGGGTGATACCAAGCGTCCTTTGAAATATCTGACTATTGCGGGTATTCTGAATGTCGTTCTGAATATGATCTTTGTCATTGTTTTCCACCTGAATGTTGTCGGTGTTGCACTTGCGACAGTGATTTCCAGAGCTCTTTCGGCATGGCTTGTCACGAATACACTCATGCATGAAAACGATGCTACACATCTGGATCTGCGTAAACTACGCATGGATAAGCAGATGGTACTGGAAATGATGCGGATCGGTATTCCTGCAGGTTTTCAGGGAATGATGTTTGCCCTGTCCAACGTTGTCATGCAGTCCAGTATCAACAGTTTTAATTCTGCGGATGTCATTGCCGGTAACAGTGCTGGCGCGAATATCGAAAACTTTGTCTATATCGGTATGGGTGCTTTCACACAGGCTGTTGTCACATTTACCAGTGCCAATATCGGTGCTGAGAAGTATGACCGTGTAAAGAAGATTCTGATCATGTGTCTTGAACTTGGTGTATTCATGTGTCTGGCAACCGCATTGATCGTGACTACATTTGGTCCGTTCTTCCTGAATTTCTATACAGATTCTCCTACGGTACTGCAGTACGGGCAGATCCGTCTGAGGTCTGTAGCAATCTGGCTTTTCCTGAATGCGATTCTGGATATCGTGGTTGGATCCCTGAGGGGAATGGGTTCATCCACACTTCCGACGTTGTTAATGTTGTTTGGTATCACAGGTATCCGTGTAGGCTGGCTGGTATTTGTATTCCCGCATATGCGTTCGCTGGAGATGGTGCTGATCGTCTTCCCGCTGAGCTGGTTCTTCACCTCGATCATGGAGATCATTCTCTGGTTCAGAGAGTATCGTACAAGATTCAAAAACGCATAGATATCAGCTGTATCCATGCGTTAAGCAAATTCTTGAATCTATTTGATGATAAGAGTGCTGTACATGTACAGCATTTTTATTTGTCTGTATCGTGTGTCTAAATAGATACCGCGCCGGTCAGCAGGGATACTGCCAGCATGACCAGGGTAAGTGCCCAGGCCCACGGAATCGTGCATTTCTGGTGATCTCCGAGATCAATACCCGCAAGACCTAAGAGAAGGAATGTGGCCGGGGTAAGCGGAGATACCGGGAAACCGGTGGACATCTGTCCGAGAATTGCGGCACGGCCTAAATCGGCAGCCTGGATACCAAATCCGGCAGCGGTCTGCCCAAGTACCGGAAGAACGCCGTAGTAGAAGGAATCCGGGTCAAACAACAAGGACGCAGGCATGGAGATCACACCGATAATTACCGGGAACAGGCGTCCCAGAGACGCAGGAATCAGACTGGTCAGGAACGATGCCATTTCTGTAATCATACCGGTGCCTTTCATGATACCGGTAAAGCACCCTGCCGCGAATAATACAGAACACATCATCATGGCGCTTTTGGCATGAGCATCTACCCTGGCTTTGGTTTCTTCCACATTCGGATAGTTGATCACGGTCGCAAGCACGTAGAATACCATGAAGATGACAGCCGGCGCAAAGCCGCTGAACAGCAGACAGCCGATGGCCGCAAGAATCAGTACGATATTGATCCAGAAGAGATTCGGACGTAACAATGCCTGCGCTTCTTCTGAGAGAGCTTCTTCTTTGATTTCCGTAACCGGTCCGCCTTCACCGCCGATTCTATTTTTCTCTGCCCTGCCCAGCAGGAACGCAAAGAAAAGAACACACAGTAAGCCGGCGATCACAGACGGCAGTACCGGCATGAAGAACTCGGTTGGATTCAGTTCAAATGCAGTGGCAGCGCGGATCGTAGGGCCTCCCCAAGGCATGATATTCATGACACCGGCAGCCATGGCCACACAGGTCGCAAGCGTCGTTCTGCGCATTCCCAGAGCGTCATAGAGATGTACCAGAGGCGGTACGCAGATCAGGAAGGTTACTGCTCCGGAGCCGTCCAGATGCACGATCATAGCCAGGATTGACGTACCGATACAGATTTTTACCGGGTCACTTCCCATCCGGCGGGTGATTCCGCGGATGATCGGGCGGAACGTACCGGCATCGGTCAGAATCCCAAAGAACAGGATGGAGAACAGGAACATGACACCTGTAGCAGCTACCGATCCAATACCGCTGGCACCGGTGATATAACTGCCTAATCTCTTGAAATTCACCCAGAAATTGACCACACCTGGAGCATTTTCCGGATCTGTGACGATAAATGCGCTGGCTATTGTCCCGGTCAGTACGGGGATGATGATCAGTGCTACCGTCGGAGATAGTTTCTTGGTCATAATCAGAGTGATCATGGCGATAACGGTGATAAAGCCTAATACGGCAAGAGCATTTGTCATAACATGCCCTCCTTTAATGCATTCTGTATACTGTACATTCAAAAAGATTTATCTGTATGATAACATACATATTTTTCTTCTGCGGATAATATAAAGCCTCATAAAGAGGCTCAGTATTTGTTTAGTAATATAAATTCTGGTTTTCTAATCTGACTCTGTACAGTAATAACAAAAGGAGAATATCCAGACCGAGAGATACCAGTGAGCTCAGATCAAAACCCACGAACAGAGCCATCAGGGAACTGAAAAGACCCAGGCTTGTCAGGATGATCAGGAATGTCCCTTTACTTCTGCCATCTGCCACTTTCCGGATCATATTACTGATCCAGAAATAGACCAGAAATTCGAATGTTACAGACAAACCCAGAATCAGACGCGGATCATACCCCGCAAAGGTGATTCCCGGAGAGGTCGCTTCCAGATAGGCAACGGTATCCTTGACAGACATCATGGCTGGAATTGCGGTAACTACAGCCAGAACTCCTAAAGCGATATAGATCCAGCTGATATATTTTAGTAGCTTTCGTGCAGACATAGTTCAAACCCCTAAGGTATTTTATCAAATGTTTAGCACAAAGATAAAGGAGAATAAAGAAAGACCGGTAAGTTTGTACACTTACCGGTCTTTGCGTGTGATTACTTTGTATAATTGCGTCTCTGATAGATCAGTAATCCGCCCAGAGCGATGAAGCTCAGAAGCGCTAATACAGCCCACAGACCCATGTTTGCGTTATCACCGGTATTCGGGATAACCGGAGGTCTCGGAGGTGTAGGAGGATCGATCGGAGGTCCAGGAGGATTCTCTGACTTATGACTATTCGTGATCACAAAGCCCTTAGATGCGTTGCCGGTGATCTTGGTCGTATAACCCTTGATGGAATCTTCCTTAATGGTATACTTGATCTCTTTACCGTTTTTGAGCGCAGGGAGATCCGTGAAGGTGGTCTTCCAGCCGTCAGCCTTGGTAATCTCTCTGGATTCGACTTCTTCACCGTCTGCTAACAGATGTACCGTGATCTTGGTCGGGCGGATCTTATCCTTGTTGTTGGAGTCATCCCACTTCTTGGTTACCTTGATCTCGATAAGCTTCGGTGTATGTGTGTTGGTGACGGTGAATCCTTCTTCTGCAGATCCGGTCACTTCAAACGCATAGGTCGTCGCTGTATCTTTGCCGGTGATGACACCTGTCTTGGTTTCCTTGACTGTGTATTCGATCGGCTTGCCGTTCTTGTTCTTCGGCAGCTCAGTCCAGGTGCCTTTCCAGGAATTTCCTTCATCCAGAGTCAGAGGTTCTGTATTCGGAGCCACAGAACTTCCTGCGTACAATGTTACTTCGACAGAATCCGGACGGAGACCGTCAGAGTTTTCATCATCTACCCATTTCTTTTCTACAGTGATTTCAATGGTTTCCGGTGTGTACTTGTTGGTGATTTCGCCGCCGTCTTCTGCCGGACTTCCTTCTACTTCATAGCCTTCCGGCACATTTTCTTCACTGACGGTGTACTCAATCTCTTCACCATCTTCGGAATACTTCGGCAGACCTGTCCACTTGTAGGTCCACTTATTTCCGCTCTTCGTGATCGTCGGTTCAGGTACTTCGAAGTCATCCGGAGCACCGTTCAGCGTCAGTTCCAGTTCACCCGGACGTTTGCCATCCTGGTCATCACCGTCATCCCAGACTTTGGTTACCGTGACCGTTGTCTTCTCCGTATTCGTGTTCGTGATGACATAACCGTCTTCCGGTCCGCCTTCGATCGTTACTTTATACTTGGTCTTATCGACGCCGGATACTCCTGCTTCAACTACGGTATACACGATTGGAGTGCCGTTCTTGTTTACCGGCAGATCTTCGAATGTGTCTTTCCACTCGTTGCCTTCATTCAGTTTAACTGTCTTGTCTGTTGCCTTTCCATCCGCGTACAGCGTTACTGTGACTTCGTCTCCGGCAGGACCTACCCAGACCTTCTCGACAGGGATATCGATGGTTTCCGGCGTGTACTTGTTGGTAATTTCGCCGCCGTCTTCTGCCGGACTTCCTTCTACTTCATAGCCTTCCGGTACTTCTTCTTCACTGACTGTGTACTCAATCTCTTCACCGTCTTCGGAATATTTCGGCAGACCTGTCCATTTGTAGGTCCATCTGTTTCCGTTCTTCGTGATCGTCGGATCAGGTACTTCGAAGTCATCCGGCGCACCATTCAGAGTCAGGGTCAGGCTGGTAGGACGATTGCCATCCTGGTTATCACCGTCATCCCAGACTTTGGTTACCGTGACTGTTGTCTTCTCAGTGTTCGTGTTGGTGATCGTAAAGCCTTCTTCTACGCTTCCGCTGATTGTTGTCGTGTACTTGCTTGAATCGACACCGGATACTCCAGCTTCAACTACGGAATATACAATCTCTTCACCGTCTTTATAGACAGGCAGGTCTTCAAATGTGTCTTCCCATTCGTTGCCTTCGTTCAGTTTGACTGTCTTGCTGGTTGCCTTGCCATCCGCGTACAGTGTTACGGTGACTTCGTCTCCGGCAGGACCTACCCAGACCTTTTTAACAGGAATCTCTGTTGTCTCAGGTACATGTGTATTTTTGATTTCTCCGCCGTTTTCTGCCGGACTTCCAGTTACTTCATAACCTGTAGGTACACTATCTTCACTGACTGTGTATTCAATCACTTCACCGGTAGAATCCTTCTTCGGCAGACCTGTCCACTTATATGTCCAGGTATTGCCGTCAGAACTCTTTGTGATTGTCGGATCAGGTACTTCGAAGTCATCCGGAGCACCGTTCAGTGTGAGTTCCAACTCATCCGGACGTAAGCCATCCTGATCATCACCATCATCCCATACTTTCGTTACTGTGATATCTGTGAGTTCATAAGTATTTGTATATGTAACTTTATACAATGTGTTGGTATCTTCAATTGTACCCGTTGAAGTAACATCACCGCTGAACGTAGAATCCTCACCCTCGCCTTCTTCAATCGTGAGTTCAGAGCTTACAAAGGTATAACCGAGAGGGAGATCACCTTCAGTGATGGTATAGGTTGTTTCTGTCGGGAGGTTATTGACACGGATGACATAACCATCCTTGACATTCAATACGATATCCTCACCGGTTACACCGTAATACCAGCCATCATTCTTGCCGCTTGGTGTAGCACCGGATACTGCCGCGTCATTGATCCTGTTGCCGTTTTTATCACGTACAGATACCCAGATCCACCAATCAGAGTTGTGTTCCGGATCGTCTGTCGGTTCTGAGTCAGGAGCAAGTGAGTTAACAACATTCAGCGTGAACGGGAAGATCGTATCCGGTTCAGGTGTTCCGCTTGTAGCGGTTACTTTCTTTGTCAGCAGTAAGCTGGAACGACGATAGTTCGTTGCGGTAAGAGCCACTCCTTCGTCTCCAACGTAATAGGTGTTGCCGTTAAACGTGTATGTATCTGCGCCTTCAGGTGCAGGATGCTTGTCATCTACCATGATCAGCATGGTCTTCTCACCATTGATCAGCATCGGGTGTACGACCGGAACATCCAGTTCCCAGTGATAGGTGAGATCTTTCGGTTCCATGAACGTGAAGTCATGTCCTTCCGCGCCTTCCAGAGGCTGTCCGTCTTCACCCATAATACCTACGGAAATAAATACTGTATTTTGCCAGTTATTGCCGCTTGATAGTTGAACGGTATAACAAGGCTCATCATCTCGTGTAACTGTGAGAGTAACAGGAGGTTTATTCTGATTATCCAGTTCGTTCTCCCATTTCTTGGAAACTGCCAGCTGCTCAACAGCAGTGGTTTCCACAGGATCAGGGTTATCGTAGACTACAGGATTCTGTCTTTCATCCTCGTCGGTACGAGTATCATCGTATGTCAGGGTAGCCGTGGTATTTGTTTTCAGATTACCGTTAACATCAATATACTTCTGAATTTCAGGATCGAGGTCACCCCATGCGCCGTTATCTCCGGGATCATTTTTGATATCTGCAACATAGTCCAGGGTTGTCTGGCTCGGGTATACATCAAAGGTTACAGAGTAAGTAACACCATCAAGCAGTGTGTTTACAGAGGAAAGATCCCAGTCAACCGAAGGATCATTGAATTGTGCTGCCGGTGGAGCGTAGTTGTAAAGCGCATTGGCACTTTCCCATTTATACTTGAACTTACCGCCGGATAATGTACAGCCGTTAACTGTTACGCTGTTGCTTCCCCATGTTACTGTGCAGGAATCACCGCTCTTGGACACACTGTATGTTTCTGTCTCACCGGTTGTGAGGTTTACACGCTGGAACTGGTTATTTACTACCGGAACTTCCAGCCAGTATTCATAAGAACTTTCATCGACTTCCAGCAATTCTGCGATATCGTCTGTAGATGTCGTTACAGCACTTGTCGTACCATCGTGAATCGCCGTACTGGAAACACCAAGTGCCTGTACGATCGTCTGGAAAATATCTTCAATCGCGGCAGTCAGTTCTGTTGTGTCTGCAGCGTTGAAGTAGTTATCCGTCGCCTCAGTTTCACCAAAGTCATAAGTGTTATATTGGTTTGCAGGAACAGTCATGATATTATACGGACCCATTTCTCTATGTGACCCGTTATTCGCATAATAGATCAGATCATCCAGAAGGTCATGTTCATTACCGTAAGCATAGATACCAAAGAGAGTGGTATCCGTACGGTTTTCAATCGCTGCCGCATTATCTGTAGCCGCATTATAGTATCCACGGTAATTCGTCCAGTTCTGGTTGGTCGGATTGTCACCGTCTCCTCCGCCCGTTCCGCTCTTTGTACATACACCGTCAGTGAACAGGACAACGAATGTAGGATCAGAGTCTGTGCTTGGATCGTTCAGAAGATTCTGTGCCACGATCAGACCATGTTCCCAGTTCGTACCGAAGTTATTGCCATATCTGAACTGACCGGTTGGATCAGTAGTACCGTCCACACCGTCATCAAAGAAACGGTTAAGTCCGTTGTTGTTTCCTGTAAGGTTGGAAGTCCATCCGGAACGCAGGTTTGCGTTCGGTCCAAAAGTTACCAGTGCAGCCTGGATATTGCTGGGATCACTCGTATTCTGATAACCTCTCAGATTTTCAATAAAGTCATGGACGACATCTTCTGCGTTATCGGCACGGCTGCGGTTCGTTCCTGAGACATTCGTCGTCATACTCTGTGATACGTCGTAGATGATCAGGACGTTTACATTCGCTGCTGTATGAACTTCCGTATCCGCATCACCGGTAACACTCAGTTCCAGTTTGTAGGTACCATCTTCATTATCTGTAGCAGTCTTACTATGTGCGGGAACATCTCCTGCCGCATTGAATGACGAGCCCATGATCGTAAAGGCTTTGGTAAGACCTGCCTTCATTCCATGGAGATTTACTCTGCCGCTGGCATTGCCAATCGTGGAAGGATCTCTGTTCACAGGCTTTTCAGGAGTATGTGTATTTACAACTGTAAATCCTTCACCGGCACTGCCTTTTATAGTATAAGAATATGTATTTTCACCATCTGTTCCGGTAATGACATCCGTCAATGTTTCCGCAACAGTATAAACGATCTCTGTGTCTTCGGCATACTTGGGGAGATCTATCCAGACACCGGACCATTCATTTTTATCATTAAGAGTTAGAGGTTCAGTAACTTCTTGTTCGTTGGCAAAAAGTTTCACTTCAAAAGATGCCGGACGAATCTCATCAAAGTTATCTTCGTCTTCCCAGACACCCTTTACAGTGATGGATATATTTTCCTGTGGTTTATCGAGGACGGCTTCTTCTTCCTCTTCCTCGGCTGCTTCTTCAGGTTCTTCTGCAGGAGCTGGAGTTACTTCCTCAGGATTTTCTTCCGGTTGTTCCTCAGGAACAACTTCTTCAGGATCTTCCGGATTTACTTCCGGCTGTTCCCCTTCGGAAGGCTCTTCCGTTACTTCTTCCGGGTTTCCTTCTTCGGGAATAACTTCCTCAGGATTTCCTTCTTCCGGAATGACTTCTTCAGGATTTCCCTCTTCGGGAACTACTTCTTCCTGTGGTTCTTCCGGAGCTTCTTCAGCAACCGTAAAATCCCCGGGTTCTTCTTCCCCTGGTTCTTCCTCGGTAATTGCTGTTTCTTCTTCCAGAATCTCTGCAGCTTCTTCCGGTTTTTCCGGCTCCGGTTCACTTCCTTCAGCGAATACCGGTGTAAATGACGGTATTGACATCAACGTGACCAGAAGTATGGATAAGATACGTTTCGCCATATGTTTTCTCCCCTCTATAGCCTGTTATCTTGTATACAACTACACAAAAAATCCCGTGTACATATACACGTACACATTAAAATTATCACAGTAATACTTGAAAATCTATACGGTTTTATCAAATTATTAAAATATGTAATTTAATAGTATACAAAATGTTACATAAACGCTGATTCTGTAACAAAAAAAACCGCATTTCTGCGGTCATTTATTATCTCTGGAGCGCGTGATGAGAATCGAACTCACGTATGCAGCTTGGAAGGCTGCCGTTCTACCATTGAACTACACGCGCAGTGGTGTCTCGGAAGCGACTCGAACGCTCGACCCACTGATTAAAAGTCAGTTGCTCTGCCACCTGAGCTACCGAGACAGCTCCGATATAATCAAACCCGAGATAACCCGGGTATCGATATCTAGATGGTGGAGAGGGACGGTTTCGAACCGCCGAACCCGGAGGGATCTGATTTACAGTCAGACGCGTTTAGCCACTTCGCTACCTCTCCATCATGGTGCCGACTATAGGAATCGAACCTACAACCTATTGATTACAAATCAATTGCTCTGCCAATTGAGCTAAGTCGGCATAATGGTGGAGGTTAACGGGCTCGAACCGCTGACCCTCTGCTTGTAAGGCAGATGCTCTCCCAACTGAGCTAAACCTCCACAACACTCAAGAGTGCTTAATAAATATAGCATGCACATTAGTCATCGTCAACAGATTTTTCAATGTCTAAAAGAGCTAAATTTATCCTTCTTCAGTACCTTTCATCACAGGTATTTCTTTTGACTCGGGGACAAGATCCAGAATAATAACTTCAGGGTCGTTGTATAAGCGGGGAATGCCGTGATAATGACGTACAAGCCCCCTGGAGATGAGAATATGCGTGTTATTTACAAGATGTATGCCGTCAATCATCTTCGGGAAGAAACCCTGCTGCGGGGCCGCAATGCCGATCTTGGTAAAAGGTATGCGGAACTGTCCGCCGTGTGCGTGACCGGTAACCACCAGATCACAGGAAGTATCTCCGTAGATCTTCATCCAGTGCGGCAGATGTGCCAATAAGATACGGTAATACCCGGAAGTAAAGGTATCGTCAATTTCATTTGCGGTATAAGGAGTGGTTTCCTCCTGGCAGGCAATACCTCCGATTTCGATACATGTATTCCCCTTCCGGAAGATCCGGGATGTATGATCCAGAATGATTCCCCCGCGTGCTTCAATATCACGCAGGAAGTCATTCTTGCGGGTGTGGTTTTCTTCGTGATTGCCGGTAACATAATACACAGGATAGTCCTTCAGCAGTTCAAATAACCTCAGGGCATGATTGTCGCGGTAATCTCCCCGCATATCCCCGGGCATCAGGATCGCGTCCGGTTTTTCCCGCCGGATGATCTCTGTAAGCTTGTGCATGTCTTTCCCGTAGGGCTGGTTGTGCAGGTCGGAGAGCACGATAAAACGCACAGGATTCTCAATCTTGTCTGTGTGCAGTAGATAGCGGGTGATCTCAGTGCGGTATGGCAGGCCAAGGATCACCAGTATTAAGATAATCAATAACAGTATCTTCATTTGTTTTCATCCCGCAGATAAAGTAACATGCATTCTCTCATTTCGTCTGAGGTCTTGCATTTCTTATAACGTATATGTTTTAACTCCGGTGTCCAGGCACAGATCACCGGATCATCACCCTTCTTCTCTTTTTCCATACAGTAATACCTGGGTTTCTTGAACTCCGGGTCAAAGAACAGGTAACTACAGTAACACTCCCCTTCGATCTCCGGTTCCGGGAAGGTCAGTTTCAGTAATAACAGGTTTTCATCCAGTCTTCCCAACTGGGCGGAGAATTGTTCGGGTGTATAGGGATTCTTCAGGGGATGATTGACAAAGATATCATCGATCATCTCATACAGGATCGTCTTACTGTTTGTACAGACATAGATAAAACGGTCTTTGTCCGTATAGAACAACTGGGGTAATAACTTATGTTCATATTCTTTACGTAATCTGTGTTTTGTGCCGGGCATATGTATCTCTTTTCTATAAGTTATGATCTTCTCCGGTAATGTCCAGGATCCAGGGGTCTTTGAGGTCGTTCATCAGTTCCCGGTATAGATTATACCAGTTGATACACTCTGCCAATACAGCAGAATCTCCGGAGATCACATGATCAAGTTTCTTTAGTTCGGTATCCGCGTTGTGTACCATGCGGATATCAATGGGAAAGGACAGTTGTTCCGCGACTTCCGCAATATGTGTTTTTAGTCTTCCGGAGTTGGATACCGGGGAATCGATCCAAAATACAGCCAGGGATGCTTCGTGTTCCTGAAGCTTGCGGATGATCCGTTCGATTGCGAGATCGGTATTCTGTATGACAGCATAAGTGCCTGCCAGACCGCTGAGATCTCTGTAGCAGCCGTCTGCGCCCTTGAGGATCATACTCCCGGAGAGTGCTGTCTCCATCAGGATCACGGCGTTAAACGCATCGATATTCACGGTACAGCCCTTCTCCAGTACAGGAAGTTGTCTGGACAGAATCGTGTTTTTCATCTCTGCAGAGGAACAGATACGCATCAGGGCATTTCTCTGTCTTTCGGTAAGCAGGTAGTGATTCCCGACAAAGGTAACCGCAGACTTATAGGGATATCCCCTGTCTAACAGATATGTGATGTCTTTGGCACATAGTGAAAGGATGTGGTGAGCATCGCCGGTAAAGCGTTGGATATCTTCTTCGTGCCAGCCTCTGCGGGTATCTTTCATGGGTATATTATACCAACGTATGTGGTGATTTACGGGAGTATCTTCTATCTGTTATAATGGCAAAAATACACAGCCGTTCTGACAAATCCCATCTCGAAATAATATTTCGTCCTTGAATCAACGCGAGGAAATAACACTAGCACTATCATTCTCTTAATATTATTAGAATGTTCCCCAAGGGAACGGTCAAGTCTTCTGGTATTATCCTACTCATCCGGATACTCTCCAGTTATTATCGTCTTCCTTACTTCCATCAACGCAAATCCCAAAAGGTTCATCCCTCTCCAGTTACTTGCATCTTTTCTCTTCTCATCCTGTAGACTGATCCCGCATGCCCAGAGTGTATCACTGCGTGCACACTCCACTAACCATGCATCTCCTGTATCCAACAGTTTCTCTTTCAGGTCTTCATTCTGTGTAAACTTCGCATATAACGCACGCATGGCTAAAGCCTGTCTGGCACCTGACCACACCATATCGTTATACCCTTTCGCCTTTCTGCCGATATCCTGCTGCTGAGCCACATCATCTGTACTCATCACTGCCTGGGCAGAAGCCTGATCATTGAACATCATACACTTCTGATACATGATGTACTGTTCCACAGAAGAATACTGTATTCCATCCACAGTAAATACAGAAGGATACCAGTTGCTGAGATAACCATACAGTTCCTCCGGTTTATGAAAGTATACAGCCTCCACGGTTCTGCCGCCGACCTGCAGAGAATCCCTGATCTTTCCGGCATTGGCCAGTGATTTCACAGTCTCTGAGAGCCACTGATTGAAAAAGTCATAGGTTGGCTTAGTCCAGTAATCCAGTAGGTCATTCATCTTCTGTCTGTCATCTTCCACACTGGTACATGTATATTGTTCCGGATACCGGTTCACCGTCACCCTGTGATTATCCCCATCCGAGAACTCTACGACAAAGATACAGAACCCGGTCCAGCTGCGGTGGGCGTACAGTGTATTCCCATCCATGTACCAGAACCACTTGTCTTCCATTTCCTGCGGGATATGTCCGTTCCTGAGTATCTTCATCTGATGCTCTGAAAGATGCCTGTGCAGGATAAATGTATCGTGTTCCTCAGGCATTTCTTCTGTCGTCCAGTCTTCCTTCTTTGCTATACAATACTCGGACGCAACCTCATGCAGGATCCTGTTCCCCTCCCGGAAGATCTTCTGATCCAGTACCGCAAATACGATATCAATCTCATACTCCGGATTCTCCTTCAGGAAGTTCTTACACGCATGTATCGCAGTCTCCCAGGCATCCTCCAGAGGATACTTAAAGACACCTGCCGAGATCAGCGGGAAACCAATCGAACTGCACTGGTACTCCTTTGCCAGTTCCAGAGATTTCCGGTAAGCTCCTGCCAGTAATTCCTTCTCGCCATGAGTACCGCCGTTGTAGACCGGTCCCACCGCATGAATGATATACTTTGCCTTCAGCTTAAAACCCGGAGTAATGACCGCAGAACCTGTATCACAATGCCCGATCGCATCACACGCCTTCTTCAGTTCATCATGTCCTGCCGCGTTGAATATCGCCCCGCACACACCTGAGCCTGCCCAAAGCCCGTCGTTTGCCGCATTGGTGATAATCTCTGTATCCAGGTCGGTAATACTGATCTTTTTGATTTCTATAGTACTCATGGACTGTGATCCTCCTCTATCATTCTACAACTTCTGTACTCTATTATGCTTTCCCGGACTTACAAAAAACCTTCCTGCGATTCTATGGTAGAATGTATACAATTCTATACACTTGGAGGTTATACCAATGAACAAAGTATTCTTACGTATCACTTCATTGTTACTTACAATGAGCCTGCTGACCGCATGTTCAAGCGGAGCTCCTGTTGCACCAACACCGGCAGCTTCTGCCGAAAGCACTGCTGAAACAAGCACCGAAGCACAGCCAGGTGAAGAAGCCAGCCCTTCTGCCGAACCGGAAGAAACAACCCCGGAACTTCAGATTGCCGTGCAATTTGATCCCAACGCATACCAGGATCCGGACAACGATGATTATCTGAATGCCCTGGTCTATGTCGCCAACCCTTCGGACAAGACTGTACAGTTAACGATCCAGTGCCAGGCATTTGATGAAGGCGGAAATCTGATCTCTGCTTATGATCAATTCAAAGGAAAATATATCGAGAAGTACAGGGAAGACCTCTATGTGCCTGCCGGCGTGGAGAATCTGCCGATAGGCTTCACTCTTCCCATGGGATACAAGTATGATATCTCCACAGACAAGAATATGCCTGCCGTCGGTCATCTAGAATTTGAACTCCTGGAAGCACAGGAAGTAGAATGGGAAGACCTGAGAGATCATTTCACTTTCAGCAGTATCGAAGAAAAGAGCGGACATATCTATGCCTATGAGAAGTTTGACCAGGAGATTGCGGATAACTACACGACTCTTTATCCCAATTATACGCTTCTCGGTTATTCCAACGGCGAAGTGATCTCAGTGAGCTGCCAGAACAGTTATCCTCACGGAACAACTTCCGTATCTGTTTCCTACGCCAAAGAAAACAACGACAATTCCATAATGATCTACCGTTCTGCCCCAAGAGAACCGGTGGACCAGTGGGAACTCCACCTGGGATGTGTAGGCGGAGAATAAATACCAAACACAGGAGGACACATGGACATTCAATACACAAATAAACTGCCGGATCCGGAACAATACAATTCCCTGAGAATACGCTCAGGCATGGGCGGTCATAAAGATGAACAGAGAGTGATCAAGGCAATGGAAGGTTCTTCCTTCGTCTGCACGGTGTGGGACGGTGAAACATTGATCGGTATCGGCCGTGTGATCGATGACGGAGGAATCTGTTACAGCGTCAATGACATCATGGTGGATAAAGCTTACCAGCGCCGCGGAATCGGTGACAAGATCATGTCCGAGATTGACAAGTACCTGGACACACACGCGGATACCGAATGCTTCGTCACCCTGATTGCGAAGATCCCTGCAGATCATATCTACCTGAAACATAAGTTCGAGTATATCGATCCGGAGAAACGCTATGGCATGATCCGCCACCAGGACGACCGTCCGGACAAGCAATACTCACCCATCTGATCTACATTCAAACACATAAAAAGCCCTGTTTTGTACGGAAGTGAATCCCTGAAGCTGAACCACCAGTCAAGGAATAACACTTCAATCTTCCCGGGCTTTTTTTGTTTATGTATGAAATTTACCAGACCTGTTCCGCTTTCACTGAGTCTTCCGGATATGTTTCATCACAAACTTGATGAACATGGGGTACAAGGCTGTATAGTACAGAATGGTGATCATCCTTCTGGCAAAGTGTCCCCAATGGCTGCCCAGCATATTACCCAGGGGCTTGCCGATATTGTTGTTCAGCAGAACGAAGATTACCATGCCAATTACGCACAGAACCATGCCTGCCGCATTCAAACCGGTCGGTTCATAGCAGACCCACCTGCGTTCTATAAAACGTCCCATACAGAAAGCAATCAGGAAAGCGAGATCTCCGTATCCGTCATTCATCATCTTCTGCGGATCAACCAGCAGTTTCCCGTCAACATAGGTCATCGGATACGGTTTGTATGTAATATAGGCAATGGAGACAAACCCGAAGACGATTCCCGCCAGCAGGAAGAGATCCTCCTTCTCCGGATGTACTTCAAGATACGCGAAGATCTTATGCATGATGATCAGGCACAGTACCGCTTCACAGATTGCCACGAAAACATCCTGCGGAGTATGAACACCCAGATAATTCCGGGAAAAACCTACCAGCATGGTGCCAAGCACACAGAGTACCGGGAACCATTTATGCCTGCGGTTGGAGGTTTCAGCCATACCTCCGAACAACGGGGCTGCTGTAGCAGTATGCCCGCTCGGGAAAGAATAACCGGTAGCTGATGTAATGGCATTTCCTGCCGGTATGATCCTGGAATCACGGATCCACGGACGGTATACACAAGCAGTCAGCTTTACCAGCTGGTTGACCGCAAGCGTCAGACACATCGACGCAATCACATACAAGCCTTTCTTCTTATCCAGTGCCCAGTAGATAAACAATGCGCCGAGAATCAGATATCTTGTCGCAAAGGTTGACACAAACTCCATAAACGGTGTCCAGGCATCGCTGATACTGTTGCGGAAATCCTGCAGAAACAGTAAGTATTGGATATCCAGACCTACTGTATCCCCTTCGTCTGTCATTGTGCCGGCTTCATCCCTGTATATTGTCAGATCCTCGTGATCTCCCGCTGACAGGGTTTCTGTCACCTGTTCCCGGCTTACCACAGATACTTCCTCTTCCGGTTCATACGCAGGTGTATACGGCAGGAATAACGCGAAAGAAAGCAGTACTGCTTTGGCGAAACTCATCATGAATCATCCTCTCCGAAGAATCAAATATACACAATATCTTACTATCTGGAAGCCTGATATACAATGTTCTTTCAGCGTATATCCCCTGTATTCTCCGTACATGAAAAGCCGGCCGGAACCGGCTTTTTTGATCAAATCTTACCGTGGATGATGTGATTACAGGTTTTCGAAGTACTGACGGATCTCCTGCATCCTTGTGCTCTGGTGCACATGGAACGGACAGCGGTGATCACAATGTCCGCAGCCGATACAATCCCCGGCATTCTTCTCCAATGTCCTGTAGTGTTCCGCAGCCATACCGTCACCGGCTTTGGCAAGATCGTAGTACTTGTTGATGAGACCGATATCCAGACCGGCAGGACAAGGCTTGCAGTGATTGCAGTACACGCATTTCCCGCTTGCCGCAGCCGGCGCAAAACCGGCAATCTCCGAATAATCCAGGGCTTCTTCCGGCTGTTCATAATACTTCAATAACAGTTCTACATCCTCAATGTTCCGTGCCCCGGGAAGGACTGTAATCACTCCCGGCTTGTCCAGGCAGTAACGGATACACTGATAAACCGACAGGGCTTTCCCGAACGGAGACTGCGCGGGATCCAGCAATTGTCCGCCGGAGAAAGGCTTCATCACGGAAATCCCTGTGCCTTCCTTCTCACATCTGCGGTAGATCTCCGCACGCTCATCCACACCACCGTTGGCGAATTCACCCTGACCGTAATCATAGGCAGGATTGACTGAGAACATCAACATATCCAGAGATACTTCATCCATGATCGTACGGATCACCGACGGGGTATGGGAAGAAAGACCGATATGCCGTACTACACCCTGTCTCTTCAGATCCAGGATATACTCATAGATCCCGTTCTTCCGGTAGGTTCTCCAGTCATCAACCTCATCCTGGCAGTGGATGAACCCGTAATCAATATAGTCTGTATGAAGATCGTTCAGCTGTTTCTCAACCGACAGCTTGACGGTATCCAGATCCAGGGACCATCCGTAAGTTCCCTTACTGTAATCCGCGCCGAAATGGATCTGGTAGAAGATATCCTTACGCACATCCTTCAGCGCTTCCCCGTAGATTGGGAAACTGGCACCGTCCCCTGCGGCCAGATCAAAGTAATTGATCCCGCCTTCATACGCCCTGCGGAGTGCCTTTACGCCCTCTTCCATCCCTGCCTCAAACAGATAGGAAGAACCGAATCCGATCTCACTGATCCTGTCATTTGTTTTCCTGTTAATTCTGTATTTCATTTTTCTGATTACTCCCATGTCAATCATAATCCAAGGTTCAACCTATTAACAAATATTTATAATTCATATACACCTATGCGATAATTGCATGGGAGGATCAACTTATGGATATCCACATCATGGAATACTACCTGGCAATCATCCGGGAGGGAAATATCTCTGCGGCCGCAGAATCTCTCCATCTCTCACAGCCGGCATTATCCAGACAGATCAAGGACCTGGAAGAAGAACTGGGTGTAACCCTGTTTGAACGCGGAAGCCGGAAGATCAAGCTGACCGAAGAAGGGATGATCCTGCGCAGACGTGCAGAAGAAATGGTACGACTCATGCAGATCACGGAAAGTGAGATCCGGGAAGCACAGAACAAGATCGCCGGAGAGATCCATATCGGTGCCGGTGAATCCCTGGCCTTTCATCACCTCTCCAGGATTGCCGGGAATATCCATCAGTCCTATCCGGATATCCGTTTTCGTATCACCAGCGGAGATACCGCAGATCTCATGGACCAGCTGGATAACGGGCTGATCGATATCGCCCTGATCTTTACCGACTATGATCACAGCCAGTACCAGGGTATACGTCTGCCCAAAGAAGACAAACTCGGTCTTCTGATGAAAAAAGATGACCCGCTGTCGGCGAAGACAACCATCGCGATCTCTGACCTGAAACATATACCCCTGATCATTCCCCGCGCAGCCGAAGATCTGATCAATTCAGACCCTGCGTTTACCGGTGCAAACATCGTTACTGTGTATAATCTCATCTACAACGCGTCACTGTTTGTGGAAGACGGCGTCGGTTACGCGATTGGCTTTGACGGACTGATCAACACCACCGGAGACAGTCCCCTGACCTTCCGGCCGATCGAGAACCAGATCTCACAGCCGGGAACTGTGATCTGGAAGAAATATGAGGTATTTACTCCTGCCGTAAATCTCTTCCTGGAACAGTTGAAGGAAAGCAGTCAGGCATCTTTTGGTCATCACGGATGAGTTGTTCTTTATCAGACTCTATTCTTCTTATAAAATGAAATAAGAATAACGGATCACTCACAGGAAAGCCGACAGAAACCTGTGCCGGTTTCCTGATGATCAGATAGCAGGAGTAATATATGGCTAATTATTGTATAAAATGCGGAACCAGACTCGACGCAGGCACCAGATTCTGTCCGAATTGCGGAGCCTCGGTTCCTGAGGATAAACATGAGATCAAGGCTTCAGAAAACCGTAAAGGTGATCCGGCTGCCGGTATATCTGTACCCAGGATCGAACCGGTAAAGATAGAAAAAGGAAGAACCCAGCGTTTGAAAGCCGAGCCCGTGAAACAGGAAAAGAAGAAATCAAAGGGTCTTTTCAAAAAGATCCTGATCGGATATCTGGCTCTTACGGTTGGCTATATGGGCTTTATCAATCCGGGTTTTCTTTTACCCGGCAAAAAAGATCCCGGACAGAGCAGTTCAGGGAATTCCGGTACTTCTGAAAGTTCAGATCATTCCGGTAAAGGAAACACATACAAAGATTCTTTGGGACTTGTGCTTACTGACACAGGAGAGTTATCACCGAATGCGGATAATGTCACTCTGAAAGTCTCTGATTGTCTTGTCCACGGTGGTGGTGAGTATTTTGTTGATCCCTACGATGTCATAGAGGACAGTACCAATCATATCAAGGTCTATACCTATGATATCTACTCACCGCAGATCACCGGAGAACTCAATGGTTATCTGGAGATACGGATTCCTTATGACGATACACATTTTAGTAAAGGAGAAGATCCTGCCCGGTGCCTTGGTGTATATGTCGTCAATGATGACGGGAATATGGAGCCGGAACTGTTTGAAGTAGATACGGAAAACAAAGAAGTGGTCATCTATTCCACGCATCTTTCCAAAAGACAGGTGTACCACTATCCGGATGCTCCGACGGCGGAGAAGTATGAAGTCAATTTCGGCAATACCCTGGCAGGTAATCTGTCTTTCAAGGATTGTGCTGATGTAACACTTGGCTTTATCAATGATCTTAATGAGATGGATGAAGCAGAAAAGGACTTCTACCTGAATAAGGGAGCAATCGATGTCTTGCTTAAAGCAGGCTATGGGGCCCAGTTAAGGATCTTCCCGAAAGAAATGAACAATTATATCAATGATGCCTCAGGATGGATCACGAATGCGGCAACCATTGCAGCTCTGGGAGGCGAATATACACAATCCTATATCTCTTCCGGTATCGGTGCTCTGAGCAAGCTTGGTTTATACACTTCCATGTGTAAGTTTTCCTATGCCTTGTCAGATCTGAATTCTCCCTGGAGAGCCGGCAGTCCTTCAAAGGAAGAAGTACTGAATATGTATAAGACCGCACTGACATCCGGACTTGATTATATCGGAACGTATTATCAGACAGGATGGATCGCATCACAGTTTGCCATGAGTATGTCCGGTGTCTTTGTCTTTGGTTTACTGATCGATTCAATGTTTGAAGAAGCGATGTATACGAAGATGGAGAACATGGCGGCAGTCTATGAGTATTTCGGTGATACATACACGGAGGGAGATTA
>JAFRMA010000081.1 GCA_017430925.1 Solobacterium sp.
ATATACGGCAGAAACGATAACGGGAGAAGAGGAAACCGTCCTGACGGAAGAGAACGAAGAAGAAAATATCATCGTTCTTGAACAGGAAGAAGAGCCGGAGGAAACCGAAGTTCCTGAAGTGGAAGAGGAACCGGAAGAAACAGAGACTCCTGAGGTGACGGAACCCGAAGAAATCGGAGAACCGGAAATCACGGAAGAACCGGAAGAAACAGAAACGCCGGAAGTTACCGAGCCGGAAGAAACAGAAGAACCAGAGATCACGGAAGAACCGGAAGAACCAGAGATTCCCGAAGTGACGGAGCCTGAGGAGACCGAAGAACCTCAGGAAGAACCGGAAGAAACCGGAGAACCTGTACCTGAGGAGGAAGCCGGAGAATTCGAGGAGTTTGAAGAGTTCACTGAACTCGAAGACGCGGAGTTGATGTCGGAACCCATCAGTGCTCATAATCTGAATGAAGACTCAAGTATGCTTCAGATTACGAAGATCACCCAGGATAATATAGGACAAATCTCGGTTACCGCTGTATGGAAGGTTTCTGCACCGACAACAGTATTCCTGATTGCGGAGAATTCGACGACCAGATACTATCTGTATTACTATGAGATGCCCGGTACGAATGTTCCGTTCATCATGGATCATGTTTCTCCCGGATTGCCGGAAGGACAGTATACCCTGCGTGTCGCAACGTATGACGCTTCCTTTGAAAAACCGACACTGAGTGTATCTCCGGCATTCAGTAAAAAATTGCGGATCTTGCCTGCTCCTGAGGTATCTGTATCCAAGCAGGATGACGGTTATTATACCGGTGCAGTACAGGTAAAACTCCCGGATATGACTTACATCGATAAAATGGTCTATAGAACAGGCAGTGTTCTGTGGGGCAATCCTTCTAAAGATTATCTGGTAAATAACGCGGTCAAAGGTGTTTATACGATCAGCGGTCTGCCATCTGATGATTTTTATATCTATTATGAAGGTGTTTCCACGGGAGATATGATCACACTCACCGGAGGCAGTACGAAAGTATCTATTCCCAAGACCGTTGCGCCAAATTATATCGATGCTTATGTATTAAAAAATGAATTAAGATACGGACAATATTCCTATGATCCTCTGATTCTTGAATATAAGGGACAAACCGCTCAAATCACCAGTGAATTATACCCTGTTGATACCGTGGACGATACCCGTCTGACCTACAAATCCAATAATACCAAGGTCGTTACAGTCGATACCGTAGGCAATATCAAAGCGGTCGGAAAAGGCGAAACCACGATCACCGTTTCCAGCAAGACAGATACGTCAGTTAAGACAGAAGTCTATGTCAAGGTAGAACCAATCACACCTAAGACATTCAAGTTTGACAGCACAAAGGCTGTCCCGGATTTCGGCGTATCTCCGGTGATCCGCCGCAGTTATACCCAGCTGGAATATACGTTATTACTGACGACTGACTCCATCCCCAGCGGTGCGCAGATCCCCGTGACCTTTACGGTTACCGGCGGAGACGGGCTGAAGATCTATAACGGAGAGGCAAGCCTGGACGGAACCTGGCCCGCAGCTGCGAGTAACTTTAGTAACTATGTGACGACCTATACGCGTGATCTGACGACATCATTCGGCGAACCGCGTGCCCAGATCCATCTCATGGCTGTCGGCGGCGGACACTACACCGTTACTGCGGAAGCTTTGGGCAAGAAAGCAACCTGCACGATCGATGTGGACGGATTCACCAGTATAATCAACAGCGACGCAGATCCGGATGAAGGAGCACAGTTCTATAAGTCCGGTAAGCTTGCGACAGGCTGGATCACCTATATGGATGAGAAGTTTGTCTATGGCGCAGCCGGGATCAAACCCGATGCCAGCGGACTGGCAGGAAGATTCATCTATTATGTTGATCCTTCCACAAAGAAAACGGTAAATGAAGGTATATACAAGATCGGTGGTAAACTGTATTATTTCGGCTACGACCGCAGGGTCACGCTTGAATATAATTCAGATTACACAAAAACAATTGAAGGTGAAGTATACGCCTACGACTCAAATACCGGCCAGCTTGACGACGTATATGTCTTAGAAGACGGAAGTCTGCTTACCGGATGGAATTATTACTATACAGATCATTACTATGATCCCCAAACAGGGTTCAAGGTGAGAAGTGCGTGGGTCCCGGCCCAATACAGCAAGGGAGTCACATGGGTAGACGCCAACGGCGAACTTTGGGATGATGACGGGTATGACCTGGACAGCAACCTTTCTTACTATTTTGAAGGTCTCCATCAGATCGAAGGAAACTGGTACTATCTGGACAAGTTAGGCGCAAGCAAAACCGGATGGGTCTATATTACGGTAGATGATTCCTGGAATGCCATACCGGCAACAAATAAGACCGGATACCTGAAAATATACTGCGACCCCAACAACAACGGACAGATTGCGACAGAGTCATTCTGGGCAGGCGGAAAGGAATACCGTGGAGTCAATATCTACAGAACGATAGCTGGTGTCACTAAGCAGATCAAAGCAGGTGTCATTATTCCGGGTCCGTTTGAAGAACATTTTAATTCCCTGAAGAATATAAAATATGTGTGTGAAAGTGACGAATCCAGAAGTTTCATTATCGGTCCGGACGGAGCTCTTGCGAAGAACGCTCTAGTGCAGGCATATAACCCTTCAATCTACGGTATCGCATGGATGTACGCGGATGAAGGGGGTTATCCAGAAAGAGACGCGTGGATCAACGTAAAGGGAAAGAGCTATTACTTTAACATCGAAGGCATATATGATCCGTCGGGAGTTTCCGCGGCTGAAACAGGTTTGTTTATCTATAACTCAAGCGATATTAAGACCTCTGTTTACGCCAAACCGGTAAATGCCAAGAAACCTGCGGAAGGGTATTACTACTACGATAAGGAAACGAACAAAAAGCTGACGAATATCATGTTGTATGATAACTACGATCAGCCGAGACTGGCTTTGAACAAAAGCGGAAAACCGGCAGTCAATACACTGATTTCCGTATCGAACAAACTGGGCGGGCCGAAGAGCACATATGTGGCACAAAGTAACGGACGTGTATATATGGGTAATTATGCGACCAGCGGATACTGCTACAACACCGTAGAAGTCAAGGGTAAGCTCTATGCGGTATCTCCGGATGATTCCACCGTTCTCACCAACGGACTTGTGCCGATCGCCTGGAACAGCAGTCATAAAGTGCATGCATGGGGCTGTGCGGACAAGAACGGTGTACTGAAGAGAAACGCATTCGGCAATGTGAAGATCAACGGTTTGACCTATACCATGTATTTTGAAGACGAAGGGAATGCGTCTACTGATCTTATCCTTATAGCCAAGGGAAAACCTTATCTGACAGCGACTGTTACAGGATATACCGGCATCCACAGCGGTTATTACTTTGAGGTGATCAATAAACCGGATAAAGAAATGTGGACCACAGGACCGGACGGACTACGAATCTATCTCACTAAAGACGGATCGATCAAACTGGGTCTGTTAACTCTTCCGACCGGTGGGGAAGCATACTATACGCTGCGCGGAGGATATAGCTTTGATTATTTAAGATGCTGGAATATGGCTCCGTATCCCACACTGTGGAAGATCAACAATAAACTGTATCTCTTCAACGAACATGGTGTGGCAGTCACGGGATGGGTATACTTTGACCGTGTGATTATTACAGACCTGGCAACGGAAGAATACTTGGGAACGTATGATGACGCGTTAGTGTATTTCGATCCCAAGACCTGTGCGGCAGCCGCCGGAGGATGGAAGACCGTACCCAAGCCGGTATTCCAGGATATCCATCCTGCAATCGGTGCGGAAGATATCGGTATTCCGGATGACGGAGGATACGCTACATATCCCGTGAATGTTTCATCAACAAATGCCAAGCTTTACTTCAACAATGACGGTATCCTGACGCGCAGCACGGAACTCACGATCTCCAAGAAACTGTACATGTTTGCGGCAGACGGTACTTCCACCTTCAAGGCAGGCTGGACAGACGCAAACAAGATCTACTACATTCTGAAGAACGGGCAGCTCGCCAAGGGACGTCAGAAGATCGATGGACAGTATTACTGCTTCGATGAAACAGGACGCAAGTATTCCAACCAGCTAGTCAAGACCGGCAAGAAGTGGTATTACTACGATCCGTTCGGCGTACAGGCTACCCCTGTACTGAGTACATCTGCGGTGGGTAATAATCTCTACGGAAGTCCTGCAGGACAGAATCTGACCGCTGTCTGGGCAAAAGACGGATCTTTGACCAAGGTTATTTACACCGGTTCAGGCAAGCCTGCGGCAGGAGAAATCATCAACTTCGGTACATACGACAGTGACTGGGATATCTACAGCAGCTTCATCCTCGACAGCAAGGGTCTCCCGCAGACCGGCGCGGTATACGATATCAAGGAAGGCTACGATACCAATGCCTACCTGTATAAGGCAGATGGAACCCGTGTAGAAGTGGGAAGTGAAGGATACTACTCGCTTGTACAAAATGGCAAGAAATACTATGTACTGGATGATTACAGGATCCAGACAGGCAGTTATGTAAGAGCTCTGGAAATCGACGGCAGTCTGAACGCTCTGAGCGCCAAAGACCAGAAGACGATGGAAAGTTTCTCAGAACTCGGATATAACCGCGGCAAAGATCTCTACGTACTGGTGAATCCGGACGGCAGTGTCGTGTCTGACGAGGTGGTTTACGCGCAGGTTGGCGGCACATACCGACTCTGGCATACCAACCGGATGGGTGTACCGATGGATTACTACACTCCGATCTACAAGTTCGGCGGCAAGTGGTACTCGGATTACGGGGTAAGTACCGTCAAGTTATACGGTGATACCGATTCGGTTACTGCCCAGATCCGTACCAAGACGAACGGTGAACTGGTTGGATTCTATAATACAGAGACAGGGAAAGCCCTCAACGGTATGTACAGTAATGAAGACTTTGTGATCTCACTGAAGAAGGGTAAACCACAGACCGGCAAACAAAAAGGTGAATACAGAAGTTATTACTTTGATGCGCAAGTCGGTGCTTACCTGGTACATCCGTAAGATTTATCGCTGAGTACATATCAGTAAGTATTATGTGTTAAAGGCTGTCTCAGGACAGCCTTTTCCTTTCCGGTACAGATCATCTGTTTTTGCATGAATCCTGTGATTCGCTCTGCATTTCTTCTCCATATTACGGTATACTAAAAGTAATTGAATTACCAACGATATCATTTGACACAAGCATCATGCATGAGCACTGAAGGAGGCTGAAAACATGAGCAAGCTATTGAAGCAGATACTGGCTGTGGTACTGGCATTACAGACATTACTGTCCGGTATTTCAACGATCGTACACGCCGAGGAACCGGAAGATGAACCGGAATATACGGCAGAAACGATAACGGGAGAAGAGGAAACCGTCCTGACGGAAGAGAACGAAGAAGAAAATATCATCGTTCTTGAACAGGAAGAAGAGCCGGAGGAAACCGAAGTTCCTGAAGTGGAAGAGGAACCG
>JAFRMA010000011.1 GCA_017430925.1 Solobacterium sp.
GCAATGATTACACCGCCGGTTTCGGAGAATTGTGCCGGGTCTATCGCTTCGCCGGCATCACAGGTAATCCCATGGTCCGGGTCACCCTCAAGCCAGACTTTCCATCCGTCTCCCGTATATCCTTCCCTGACAGGATAATCCCCAAACAGGGTAAATACCGCTTCCGGAGCATTATTATCAATTGTTTCTTCCAGAATACGTTCATCCGGATAGTAAATATCTTCCCCGAGTTCGTATCTCAGTGTCCAACTGAGAATTTCTTCATTCAGGGTTGGTTCAGGCTCTTCTTCCTCTTCTGGTGTTTCCGTGGTCTCCGGTTCTGCCGTTATCTCTTCAACGTTCTGGATTTCTTCTCCGGGGATTTCCTCATCTTCGGCAAATACCGGCAGGATCCTTCCCGCAATACTCCCCGCAAGCATCATCATGGTCAATATCAGTGTGATCAGTTTTTTCATGTATTCTCCTCCCTGTTGACCATGTTGATCCTGTGGTATTACAAAGATTATATAACCGAAATACTGCTGTGGTGAATACGCGTATCTTCTGCCTTGAAAAAAACAACCATGTGATCCGAAGATACACATGGCTGTTCTGTTCACTGATTTTTAATCCTGGTTACTTGTCAAGATACGCGGAACATTCCTTCAGTTTCTCTATGATCTGGATATGCTGGGGGCATGCGCCTTCACACTGTCCGCAGCCGATACAAGCAGAAGCTTTATTCGTACTGTTGGAATCCAGCAGACCTCTGTAATACAGATGTGGACGGTTATGTTCTCCAAACGTCAGATACATGTTATATGCCTTGAAGATCTCCGGGATATTGATACCCATCGGGCATCCCTTGGTACAGTATCTGCAGGCTGTACACGGAATGTTGGGAACGGAAAGGATCTTCTCGGTTACTTCCACAATCGCTGCTCTCTCTTCTTCGCTTAAAGGCTTGAATTCATTGAATATCCTGGTGTTCTCTGTCATCTGCTCCATGGCGTTCATTCCGGACAGGATCACCTTGACTCCGGGCAGACTGCCGACAAAGCGCAAAGCCATGGATGCCGGTGTATTCTCCGGATCGATATCGCTGTAGATCTTTGCGTATTCCGGACGGATATTGGCCAGGTAACCACCCTTGACCGGCTCCATGACCACGACATCTTTTCCGTGTCTTTCACATACCCGGTAGTTCTCTCCGGACCAGATTACTTCACTCTCCCAGTCCACGTAATTGATCTGTAACTGTACGAAATCCACCTCCGGGTGTTCTGTCAGTAATTCTTCCAGAAGATCCGGTGCTCCGTGATAAGAGAAGCCCGGGTTACGGATCTTCCCTTCTTCTTTCATCTTCCTGCAGAATTCCCAGCAGTTGTACTGATCATAGAAGCCTACACGGGATGGCTGCAGAGAATGCAGAAGATAATAATCAAAGTAGCCTGCGCCGGTACGCTCCAGAGAGGTCTGGAACATCTTCTCCGGTCCGAAATCTTCTCTTAACATCCATCCGGCCATCTTGGATGCGATAGTATAACTGTCTCTGGGGTAACGTTTGACCACAAACTCCTTGAACGCTTCTTCGGATCCTGCGTAGGCATACGCTGTATCAAAGTAGGTATACCCGTTCGCCAGGAATGTATCTGCCAGTGCCTTACACTGCTCAATATCGATCTGACCATCTGTACGAGGCAGGCGCATCAGACCAAATCCCAGTTTTTTCCGTACTTCCATAACTACCTCCTGATTAAATTTTATCATAGACAACAGAAGCTTCCGTACTCCTGTTCTTCATAGTATACGCACAACTCAGATGTCGATATGATAGGTCAGGGCATCCGCATCTTCCCCGGTAATCATTTTGAATGCCTTGGTATACGCGGACATCTGCGCCAGATATCTCCGGTCCAGATCACTGCCGTCCGCATTTGTCTTGTAGTCCAGGATATGCCACCTTCCTTCCGTACAGTAGATCACATCCATGACACCGTTCCAGAGAACAGTCCCTTTCCGTGTCACATCGGTATAGCTGAACGGCACCTCACAGTAGACTTCTTCTGCCTGTAACAGAATGTTAAGCATGTCCTGAGGCAGACCGTTATCCTGCAGATATCCTCCCGTACGCATCTTCTGCGCCACACTTCGCAGAGCACCGGCTAGTTCTTCCTCATACGGTCTGGATTCTTCTGTCAGGTATTCTCCCAGGATCTCCCTGACTGCGGTTTCGGTATGGATCCGGTTTCCGGTGATCACCAGCATTTCCATCAGCTTATGTGTCATTGACCCAAGCAACGCCGGGAAGAAATGTACACCGGATAGTTCTTCTGTATCCTCAGACACGATGATCTCCTGAGTATCTTTCATCTTGGAAGAGATGGTCTGACGGCTGGGGTTGGCGACAGAATACGTGGCTCTTTCCGCATGGTGGTTGTTCAAGGTACTGTCTTTCTCTGCCGTTTCATAGAGTTCTGCGGCATCTTCTGTTTCCGGGATCTCCTGTTCACGGACATCTTCCCTGGTTATGTAGTGGAAGAAATCCGGAAGTCCGTATTCCTTCATGATCGGATTCCACACAGAATCATGCCTATCTTTCGCCCCGATACTGTCACAGAGGATCAGGGTGTTCCGGGCTCTTGTGGCAGCTACGTAGATCAGTCTCTGTACTTCTGCTTTGGAGGCTTCTTTTTCTTCCTCTTTTTGTTCATCGTATAACTTGGTTTCAAAGTAACTTCCGTTCGCGTTTTTTCTCGGCAGGGAGAACAGGTATCCTTCGGTTCTTTCCCCGTGGACGATGCGTATCTCATTCGATTTGTTAAACGCGGGTGAAGCCGCAAGAATGACTACCGGCGCTTCCAGGCCCTTGACTTTGTGCAGATTTGCCATGTGTACGGCATCCAACGCATCATTCAGGCTCAGACATCTCTCTTTGTCTGACATATCTGCCAGCAGGCCGGCAATATACGCACTGCCGTTTTTCAGGGAAACCACTTCCCCGGAACGCTCCGCATCACGCAGTAATTCCAGAGTATAGTAGATCACTTCCAGATTGTCTGCCTCCACAGTCTCATAGATCCGGTATTCTTCCATGATCCGGGTAAACAAGGCGGCAGGAGATAGTTTCTGCGCTTTCTGGCAGAGATCTCTTAACGCCGCAATCTTCTCAGCGACGTGTATTGTCGTACTGTCCTGACATACCTCCGGGTTGAACTCTGCCCGCAGAGATACGATTCCGCCGTTATCCTTGTACCGCATGATCTCTTCCTTGGAGAGACCGACCAGTTTCCCTGTCAGAGCTCCGTACAACGCAATCTCATCGTCTGCGTCTGCGGCAGCCGCATAGATCCTGTAAGTTTCCTGCAAGGCTTCATTGGCACCGAATAGTACCTTTCCTTCCACCTTGACCGGAATTCCCCGGGCATCCAGATGGTCCATGATCGGTCCAAGTTTATTCTTTCCGTAGGTGATGACCATGATGTCACTGTAGCGGATCTTCCGGGGTACTTTATCTTCTTTTGTGGTGATCGTGTACTTCTCGTTATCCACCAGCGTATCGATGATCCGGCCGATCTGTAAGGGGTCTGTTTCACCGGAGTGTTCCTCTGCGGCTTTTCCTGTATAAGCTGTATATGTATAGATTCCCGGGAAATCCTCAGTTGTTTTGTCTGTCAGCGGTATCTCTTCGTACCTACTCTGATTTATCGTCTGTTCCGGCAGTAAGTCTGTAAATACCCGGTTAAAGTACCGGCATACTTCTCTGGTGGAACGGAAGTTCCTGGACAGGCTTAGGATCTCTCCTCCGCATTTCTCAAACAATTCTTTGACCCGCAGGAATGACGCAACATCTGCACTGCGGAAGCGGTAGATGGACTGCTTGGGATCACCGACAATGAATAATGATCCCTGTCTTGGCACACAGTCATACCACTGCGGCACCGGATGTTCACTGGACAGATAGAAGAAGATCTCTGCCTGCATGGGATTGGTATCCTGAAATTCATCAATCAGGAAATAACTATGTCTGTCATAGATATACCGGATCAGTTTTCCTTCGGCATCCGCGTCATCTCTTAACATATTCCGCAGATAGTACAGACAGTCAAAGAAAGTCATATACCCTTTATCACGCATGGCTTTCTCCAGTACCGGCACACACTCCTGCAGGAAGGTCATCGATACACCGTAACGCAGATCGATCAGCCGGGTATACACGCCCTTTTCACCGCAGACATTGCATTCCAGCCACTTTCCCTTACTACCTCCCGGCACAAACAATCCGCCCAACGAAGGTCCGTAATCATCCAGCGCGTCTTTCTTTACACGCAGATTGCCGCACTGTTTCAGGGCATACAACGTACCGGAGATGTTATAACTCCAGGTCTTACGCAAAGTCTTATAGATATTCTGGATGTTTTCCCAGGCTTCCCGGCTTTCCTTCTTTCCCTCTTCCTTCAGTTCAGGATGAGAGATCAGGCATTCCAGCGCATGGAGTACTTCCTGCCGGTCTTCCGCATACTCTCTGTCTATATCGATATACTCTGTCCGCGGATAGTGAAAATACACATTCCGGTTACCCATGATCACGGTTTCCCCTTCAACGAACACATCTTCCGCATTCCGGTGAAATGCCCGGAACATCCTGGACATATCCGCAAGATTCTCCCCGTATTCCCCGGAACAGATCTTTACGTACATCTGCTTGTAGAAGACTTCAGCTTCCTGGTCCGATACGATTGCGGCATCCGAAGGAATATGTGCCTCTGAAGGGTGTTCGGACAGCACCATACTGCAGAAAGAATCAATCGTACCCATGAAGCACAAGTCGATATCCTGCAGAGCCTGCGCGCAAAGACGTCTTGTCTGCGGAGTTGGTTCAGGTAACTGCCCGGCATGCCCGGTATCGACCCACTCATAGTCCGGATTACTGCGTTCAATCAGGAGTTTCTGGAATCTCTCGTAGAATTCCGCCGCGGCTGCCTTGGTAAACGTAATTGCGCAGATCTTGCGGATGTCTATCCCTTCTTCCACCATCGCAACCATACGGCTGACCAGCATGGTAGTCTTTCCGGAACCGGCTCCGGCTTCCACGAAGAAGTTCTTATGAATCTCAGAAACGATGAGATTTCTGGAAATCGTATCATGATCTGTTCCGTAACTTTTACTCATCGTTCATCACTCCTTCCGTTTCCTTCCCGCATACTTTGGCAAACTTACAATACTTACACGGATCGTTGTCTTCCTCCGGCTGAGCCACAGGGAAATCTCCCGCAATCATATGATCACGGAATACCTGTAACATTCCCAGCAGCTGCCCCTTCATCTCGGTGTCATATTTGCAGGAAACGGTCTCTCCGTTACGGATATACCGGAATTCTCCGCCGGATACGTTAAATCCTTTCTTTTCCATCAGATACGCATAGATTACGATCTGTAAACATGTGCTGATATCATCCTGCACATGAACGACCTGTCTTCCGGTCTTGAAGTCCACGATCAGGACGCTGCCGTCTTCCAGCTTTTCCACCCGGTCGGGATACCCATGGATCTTTACCCCGCTCTCATGTGTACAGTGAATATCTTCCTCATCCAGGACGACGATCCGATGAGGATCCATCTCATACGCTGTACGCATCATTTCCAGGAATTCTTCACGTACTGCCGGAACACTATCTTTGATCAGCGGCGGATTCTCCGCAATATAACGGTCAAAGTATTCTGCCGAAAGCTCCCGGAATTCTTCCGGACTCATCCAGGTACTGCCGAGATTCTCCATCAAGGTATGTGCCAGAGTTCCTGACGCTGCCGCGCTGATCACTTCAAACGGCTTGTCATCGTCCGGCTCCGGAATTCCCAGGATATACCTGAGCATAAATCTTCTCGGACAGTCAAAGAACGTACCCAGCGCTGTAGGCGAATACGCTTTGTCCAGATTCCATCCGGTCTCTGTTTCCGCTGCCGGTAACGAGGGTTTTGGCATGATGATCTTTCCCTGGTTATAGGCTTTACCGATATTTCTGGTCACGGAAATGGATGGTTCAAAGTAATCCACCTTCTTGATCTGTTCCTCCAACTCCTTAGCCGTAGTATTTACACCGTGTTCTTCACGGAATAACTCATAGATCAGGGAAGAGGGATTATCCTTCTTCAGTTCCGATACATTTAATCCCGAATAGGACAGATATATGTTTGTCTCAAGTGAAGACGCCAGACGCACCAGAGAATACAGACGCTCTTTCTTTCTCGCGATCCTGCCTTCGGAAGTCATCTCCATAGCCTTCTCTCCGAATAACTTCAGATCTTCGTCCAGCAGGAGATAATCTTCTTTGGGTGAACCGGGATACTTGGACGCGGATAAACCTGCGATATACAGATTCTTACGCATACATGCCGGAGCCCCGTTGATTCCTGTCACAAAGATCTTCCCTTCCTCACTCTGCGCCGCCGAGACACTCAGTTTCAATACATCGCGCAGGATATCCTCCTTATCCTGTTCCACACCGGAATTGCGGATCACTTTCAGTTCTTCGTAGATCGCTTTCACGGCCGCGGTATCCATGGTCATCAGTAATCTCCCGGCATTCGTCCCGGTATCTTTGCGTATACGCGCAAATTTCATGACGAATTCTTCCGGCGGTAATGCCAGTTCTTCTGCCATCACTTTCAGGGCAGGGATACAGCGTTTCTTTTTCTTCAGGTCTGCGGCGTCTTTGAGGTCTGTCTGTTCCGCAATTTCTTCCTCTTCCGCAAGTGCCCGGATATAGTCATTTAAGCGTTTCTCGTTGGTTTCCCGGTCATCGGTAAAACGGATACTGCCAAGGATATCCCGAAATACTCTCTGGCTGAAATACGGTACTTCCGGGAATAATGCGTAGAGCTTTTCCTGGTCAAATACCGGACTGTCCAGCATCTCTTCCACAGACGCTGCGCTGAAGAAGCCCTGCGTCATCCACTGATAGTAGAGAACAACCAGTTTAGCCGGATTGGAGTTGATGATGGGTATACCGCAGCCGATCGTCACCGGCAGATCATATAACAAAGCATAATCAAAGAATAACTGTCCGTACGTTGTATTATCCGCAACCGCAACCGTGCATTGGTCCAGCTGTTTGTTTGTGTAGATCTCAGACAGGATCGTTTCGACTTCGTTCGCCGCTCCGTAACAGTTACGAATATTACTTAGTTTTACCGGTTTCTTCTCTTTACCGTACAGAGATAACAGGTTGGTATAGGTTACCTTTCCCTCGGATAGATGATCCAGAAGAGCCTGTTCCAGGGGATTCAGAGGGTATTCTTCCAGAACGATGAACTCGGCATCGATTGGTTGGGCCTGAGCGATTGCCTGACGGATCACCGCGATCCGGTCTGTCTGGTGACTCTCCGCGATCAACGTTCTGTATTTGCGGTATACGGAGAGAATCGCCTGGTTCTTCTCCTGAAAGATCCCCTGGCTCAGGATCCGGGTAATCTCAGACTCTTCGTCCGGTGTTGTGACAAGACTGCGCATATTGCGTATCGCATTGGCCAGACTGCGGATATCCGGGTACGTGGGACGACCAAAGTATGTTTCTCCCTTGATTGCCTTGGCCACGATTGCGCACTCCTCACGGCTGTTGATAAACTCTCCGCTGACCGGAATACCTGACCGCATGAGAGCCAGACGCGCCAGTTCCGCCGCCCCGCAAACCCTCACATTAAAACAGGGAACTCCCTGCAAAGCCAGGTTCCGGACTAGTTCTGTGCCGTTGATTCCCGGCGCTAAGATCATACGTTCTTTCATATCGTTCTCCCGGTGGATGTGCTCTATTTGTACAAATGTTTACTAACAAACGCGAAGAATGTGTTCCAGTACAGTTCAGGATTCTTGGAGGAGCAGCGGGCATGGATGGCATCCGGTACGACCAGCATCTCCTTTTCCCCGGCCGTGGCGTTATAGTTCTTCAGTAACATCTCAAACGGCACAAAGGTATCCTCGGTACCATGGATGAACAATACCGGTCTGGTGTTCCTCTTCAGGGCTTTTACACAGTCTACGTCAAAGTAGGAGAAGCCCAGTTTCATGCGTGTGACCAGATCTGCCGCAAACAGCACAAATACCGGACAGTGCACCGTCGTACGGCACTGATAGACATATTCATCCCAGAGACTGGAATACCCGCAGTCTTCCACCGCGCAGATCACATTCTCAGGGAGTTGTTCACCCAGCGTCAACATCACCGTGGAAGCACCCATGGATACACCATAGAGCACGATTCTGGCCTTGGGGTCAATACTGTTGATATACCGGATCCAGCGTACGACATCGTCTTTCTCATACCATCCCATGGAGGTAAAACGACCCTGGGACTGCCCATGACCTCTGGGTTCAATCGCCAGCACGTTATACCCCTTACTGTACAACATATGTACGATCGGACCGGTAACGGTCAGATTTGAGGTATACCCGTAGTGAAAGATGATGTAATTATGCGACTTATTCCGGTAAAGACGGCTGTGTAACAGAAGATTCTCTTCCTTGACATAGACATCGGTATAGTTATTGCGGTCATCGGACCACTTTCCGGGATCCTGACAACGTATACCCGGAGTATACTCCGGAAGTTCTTCTACTCTGGTATTCTTTTTTAACGTTTTATTTCCTTTTTTCTTTAAACGGTCTGTATTCAGCGCGGAATGAAGAAAAGTATCACCCAGCGCAAAGAAGGTAGTCACGGAGGCGGTCACGGCGCCAGCGGTAAACGCGGTAATTAGTTTCTTATTCATACGTATGCCTGTACTTTCTACTTCTATTATGTATTGTTTGACCCCGGATCATCAAGATGTCTTCCTGCCGGAGTTCAGATCGTATCTTCATCAGTATTATTCCCAGATGATTCTGACCGGTTCCTGTACGGATATCCACGCCCCAGCAGCGATCGTTCCAGGTGTTGCCTTCGACCAATTGTGCGTCACCGGTAGATAACAGTTCACTGCTTGCGGTAATTATGTTTTACTGGATAACAAACTATAAAACTTTCGCTCTGATTATCTTCTATTCTTCCGTTATTTTAATATGTAAAAGGGCAGGAAATATCCCTGCCCTTTGAAATCCGCAGATAAAACTATTCTGCTGGTCTTCCCATGTAATACCGGTTTCCCTGCTCGTCCTTGGTGAATTTGGACATGAATTCATCGTAGGAGATGAATGTCTGTTCGGCATAATTGGCATGTGGCATATCATCAACTACCCCGATCTTCAGCATTGGTGTACCTTTGGGATTGTGCCATTCATAGTACGTTACCGGATAACATATATAGGTTGAAGGTGTTTCTTCAAGACCATATTCCTGACGCAGGAAGGCTATGTATTCGGTCAAAGGTGTCTCTATCGAAGGATCGGTAAACGGTTCATTAAATCCGAAGAACTTATCGCTGTCTCCAAACATCAGGAATACTGGTACATGTCCACCTTCGAGATAGCTGTCCTCATAATATTTCAGTTCGGCGGCTTTCTTCGCGATTGGTGTAACATAGCCTGACCAGGGTGTAACAGCGGTAAAGATATCCGAAGCAGCCAAGCCGCAGTACCCGGTCATATATCCACCCGAAGACTGACCGCAGGCATAGACTCTGGCTTTATCTACCGGGAGCCGGCTTTCCACATCTTTGACCATCGCCCGGATGAAGTTCATACAGTTGATCCTTTCACCCTTGTATTCGCCCATCCAGAGCCGGATCCCACGGAAACCACCTTCATGGTCCTGGTAGATCGAAGCTGTCGGACATACAGCAATGAAGTGTCTTTCTTCTGCAGCCAGAGCGATATCGGTAATATCGTAGAAGGTCTCGCCATTACCGCCACGGCCATGCATGCACACGACCAAGGGAAGTCGTGTGTCACTGTCTTTAGCACAGGAAGGCACATACTCATACCATTCCCGACAAATGCCATCCACTGTCAATGTATGATGGGATGCCCCGGTCTTCAACGGATCACGAAAGTAACGTAATACCTTGACATTATAGGAACGATGTCTTCTCGCTGCTCCGACATAGTCCCAGATATATTCCAGCGTTTCGGCATCTGTCTGCTGAGGATCTTCTTTGAGGGTGATACGTACCTGGGCAATATTGTCATCGTTGTTCTTGCGTGTTTTCTTCAAAGGACGGGGAAGATAGATCTTGGTGTCTCTGTCATCGGTGACATATGTGTCCTGAGACTTGTTTTCCTTTTTCCAGTATTCCCGAAGACGGCTTATGACATCATCCTCTTCCGCCACACTCATCCATACCGGCATCTGGGCTTTTTTTCCACTGACAAATAGCTCGTTAAACGTCTGCCCTGTATCCGCATCTGCTTTCTGCAGATATTCACTGAAGACACTCTCGGAGAGCTGTCCAAATGTCGCTAAACCCGACCATTCACTGGACATCTTGATGACTGCCTGCATAGCGATCGTGGCACCATCCCCAACACCCATCGCATACACGGCATCCTGCATTACGACATAGGCATCTCTAGCCAGGAGTTTCTTGTACGCAGCGTTGAAGAAGTCTGCATCGGATCCATCGGTATTCCAGACACCATTCTCTGCTTCAATGAATGCCAGCAGGACTTTGGTCTTATCCGCAAATGCCTGAAAGCCACTTTCAGGGATATAGGCAAGAAGATCAGCGTCAGCCGGTGCAGCCACAACAATTCCGCGGTTATTATGATGCCAGTCTTCCGGCATGTAGGTAATGATACTACGAGGTCTTCCGCTAACATTCCAGGTCTGACGGAAAGTACCATGGATGGTACTTCCCCCCGGATCAGCGAGATCTACCTCGATCTCATCTGCGCCAGGAAGATCGATTAATTCTAAACGTTTATACTCACTCATGTTATTCACCTTCTGCTATTTTCAGTATATCAGTTAAACGGAGGGAAGATAATGGAGATCCAGAGAGGATAGAGGATCAAAGAGATCAGTGCCGGTACCCAGCTCATCTTGATTAGATCTTTCTGTGAATAGTTACCAAGACCCATGTACATATTGACCGTAGCGGTAGCCATCGGGGTCACGAAGGATGTCAGGGCTGCACAGGTACTCAGAATCATCGGTCCAATAGGGTTGCATCCCATGGCACCACAGGTCATTGCCGCAATTGGGACGAATATGGCATCGACAGAACGATTGTTCATGAACTGTGTAAGGACAAACGGAACAGCGAAGAAGACGAAGCAGATCACCAGGTTATTGTGCGTACCACCGATCATATTGGCAATCATACCTCCGACAAGATCCGCAGCACCGGTATTGGACAATGCTGAAGCCATAGCGATAACACCAACATACTGCATGATGACACCGTGTTGTGTTGCCGCGTTGTATGCTTCCTTGGTACTTAAGACACCTGCCGCGACAGTGATCAAGGCGCCTGTAAGAGAGATCTCCCACGCCGCAATCCCAATCTTGCTGGAAAGCATCATCAAGATGATCGTTCCAAAGAAGGCAATGTAGCAGAACGTTTCCTGGATACTGCTGAGCTGTGCCTGTTCACGCTTTCTTGTCTTTACTTCCGCATCGCTTTCACTTGCTGAAGGGCAGAATTTTGGAGCGAGGAAGATCGCATACAGCACCATCAATATAGCAATTGGAGCACGTGCTTTGAACAGATCCATCGGACCCATCGCAAAGCCGGAAATTCCATAGGCTTCGAGATAGCCATTGAAGGTAGCCATAGTTGTCAGATTGCCGCCAAGAGGGAGAGTTAAGACCGTACAGATCGATATGAACCCCAGCGGAAACATCATTTTGGAACGCTCATATCCCAGTTCATCACATACCGCAATTGCCAGCGGGAAGATGACCGAGAAACAGGCAGCTGAACCACCGGTAACCTGGGCCAGCAGGAAGGTGATCAGGACATATCCGGCCAGGACCATGGTGAAGGAACCCTTGCTGACCTTGCTGACAAGCTGGGAGATCTTGTTGACCAGCTGAGTCTTGCCAAAGGCAGCCGAGACCACGAACATGCTGGCAATCAGGATCGTTGTGGCATTGCCGAAGCCGCTCAACGCTGTCTTCGCATCCAGACATCCTGTAAAGACCAGGGCCATCATGATCAGCAATGCTACGGTAGGACGAGAGATCTTCGTCTGCAGGAAGCCTACGATAAGGAGCAGAAAGAGTACTAAGCAAATTGATAATTGTGTCGTCATAAGATATTATCCTCCTCAAGAATGACGATATGTTAGTCGAAGGAGTAAGGCTTGATCTGCCTTACAACATCGAGAATGGTGCCATCACGTGCTTCCACGATCGCTACCACGTTATCTTCAAACTGCAGTGCTTCCGGTTCCCCTACAAGGTCATACGCTTTCTCCTGCAGGCTTTCGATAGACACATGCTTGATCCCTGACGCATCCAGGCAATCGATGATATCCTGACGCAAAGGATTGACCGCAATACCATAATCTGTGACCAGGACATCAACACAATCTCCGGGAGTCGTCACTGTCACTACATCCTTACACACTGTAGCCATACGTCCGCGAATCAAGGGAGTTACAATAATGCAGCACTTGGAGCCGGCAGCGGTATCCGGATGTCCTCCCGGAGCACCGCGCAGAATGCCATCCGAACCAGTAATCACATTGACATTGAACTTGGTATCGATCTCCAGTGCTGACAGGACGACATAGTCCAATTTATTGACATAGGCACCCTTATTGCCAGCGTTTGCGTATTCACTCAGATCGATTTCAATATGATGAGGATTGCTGAACAGATGTTTTGCGGCACCTTCATCAAAATCCTGGGTATCAAGGATATAATCCACATAGCCTTTATCCTGCAAAGCACAGATCGCAGAAGATGTACCACCAAGAGCGAAACTCATCTTGATGCCCGCCTTTTCCATATGTTCTTCCAGGAAACGGTTGACCGCCAGGGAAGGACCACCTACACCTGTCTGGAAGGAGAAGCCATCCTTGAAGTATGGTGTAGCAGCGATAACATTTGCGACATTCTTAGCCATCATCAGTTCTCTAGGATCCTGGGTCAATCTGGCTTCCTTAGTCGCGATCTTTTTGGGATCACCGATCTCATCTACGACAACGACCGCATCCACATCGATACAGGAGATGGATGACGGAAGGTTCGGGAAAGGAACCAAGGTATCGGTAATAATGACTGTGTGATCCGCATATTTGGCATCATGATTCGCAAAACCCATGGATCCACAGTTGTTCTTGCCGCCCTGTCCTTTGGCATTACCGCAGCAATCGGAGGTTGCCGCAGCCAGGAAAGCGATATCGATATGGACTTCTCCTGCTTCTACCGCCCTGGGACGACCACCATGAGAACGGATAATGACCGGGTTCTTGAGTTTTCCGTTGGAGATTGTTTCTCCGATTCTTCCTCTTACACCTGAAGTTTGTGCTTCTACGATGATCCCCTGTTCCATGTAGTCGGCGAAGATGTCCTGTGCTGTTCCCAGGGATGTCGCGGCCACATGGAGATCCTTCAGACCCATTTCTTCCACAAGGACTTTGCATACCATCGCAGCTACATAGTCTCCGTCACGGAATTCAGTGTGGAAGGAGAAGGTCATACCATCATGAGCACCACACTTCTCACAAGCTTCCCGGATCGTCTCACAAAGCTTGCTTTCCTGAGGTTTTTCGTGTCTTACGGTCACCGGTGAAGCTTTTTTGACCAGTTTCCCGTCCATGTAATTTTTTCCCTGATAGACTTCTTTGCCCTTGACCAGAAGCTCATCCGGGATATTTCTTCCTACCGCATTGATCATGAGATGTACCTCCTATAACTCTCCGTGGTATACACCACAAGCTTTTGCCAGTTTGATGATCCTCTTGGCATCCTCAAAGAAGGGAATATCAACCATCTTGCCATCTACCGTATAGACACCGATACCGGCATCCGCCTGGGCTTGACAGCTCAGAACAAGCTTTTCTGCATAAGCGATCTGTTTTTCCGTCGGAGCGAATGTCTCATGGACAAACTCAATCTGACGGGGATTGATCAGGGACTTGCCGTCAAAGCCCATCTTATGATTCTGGATCACTTCCTTCTTGAAACCTTCCATATCATCTACATTCGGATACATTGTATCGAAGCACTGGACACCAGCAGCTCTGGCAGCGAGCAACATCTGTCCTCTTGCCGCAAGCATCTCAATGCCGCCTTCTTCGATCTGCACATGCATGGATTTGCGGAAATCTCCGCCGGAGATCGCACATCCAAACATCCTCGGGGATGCTGTGACAATCTCATAGGCATTCATGATGCCCAGGGGACTTTCCAGAGCAGCCATCAACAACGTACGGCCGACTTCTACACCAAATTCAATCTCTGCTTTCTCTACCGCCTGATCAACGAGCCGCACCATTTCGGCGTTCTCACACTTAGCGATACGGATTCCATCGGCACCGGCAGCGACACATACGCGGATATCTTCATGCCAGTGCGGTGTATCCAGTCCGTTGATACGAACGATCACTTCGGTATTTCCATAATCGATCTCCTGCAGAGCATGATACAGGGAGAAACGAGCCGCATCCTTCTGGTTTTCTGCTACGGCATCCTCGAGGTCGAGGATGATGGAATCACTGCCGTAGATATACGCATCACGGATCAGTGCTGGTTTCTGCGCATTCATGAACATCATGGTGCGGCGGAGACGATCTTTTTCCGGTCTTGGACGATGAATTTCCTTTGTCATTTCCTTACTGCTCCTCCCCAGGGGACACCTGCTCCTGACGCATTGCCTGCACGGAATACCGCGCATTCCACTCTGGCTTTGATGGTGCAGTCCAGAGCTCCTTTATCGACGACGGTGATGATGCCGTCCGAGACTTCCAGTCTGTCCAGCGTCTGCCTTACTGTATCCCGGATCTGCTTTCCGTACTGGTTGATAACACTGCTCTGGATGTTGATCTCCAGATGATCTGCCGGTTCTACGGTAACCTGTGCGTCACTGGATTCCAGGGTTCCGGCTATCGCATTCTTTTCAATAATCATAGGTGTTGCCCTCCTCTTACGGTTTCATCTTAAAAGACATTTAAAATTCCGTAAAATTCATAATTTTACGGATTAACCATTCCTTTTTGGAATGTTATAGTATATACAGGAGACACCTAAATGGAAGAAAAAGATTATGAATTGCTAAGAATACTGAAAGAGACCAGAAACATTACCAGGACAGCCGAAGAAATGTACATTACCCAGTCAGCGTTGTCCAAGCGTATTCGGAAGATCGAAGAAGAGCTTGGCATAGACCTGCTGATCCGGTCTCGTACCGGTGCTGTCTTTACGCCTGAGGGAGAAATAGTGGCGGAATATTGTCTGAAAGCAGAAAAGGAAATGAATACAATGCGGAATATGCTGGATTCCCTTTCCGGGGAAGTGAGCGGTACATTGCGTGTAGGATTATCCATGAATTATGCCTTGTTTATTCTTCCGCAGCTCCTGGTCAGTTTTTGCAAGAAGTATCCCCGAGTAAACTTAGATGTCACCTCCAAACAAAGCCGTGAATTGTATGGCGAACTAGTCAGCGGAGATCTGGATCTAGGAGTTCTGCGCGGGGAATTTGCCTGGGATGGACCAAAATATGCCCTTGCCGAAGAAAGATTATGTGTCATCTGTAGTGAGCAGAATAAAGATCTTCCTTTAGATATGCAGATGTATATCGAACGAGAATCAGATGTAATGCAGATAGCGATGATCAAGCGATGGCTTCGGGAACAGGGGATTCCCCGACCGACATCTCGTCTCCATACAGATTCCATCATCAGCTGTGTGCAGATGGTCGAGAATGGCCTGGGATGGGCTATCGTTCCTGAGATTGCCCTAAAGGATTTTCATGGTGTAAAACTTCCCTGTGTGTTTGATAATGGGGAATCATTAGTACGCCGAAGCTGGCTGATGTGCCGCAGTGAGGTTGTGCATCTGCCGCAAATTCAGGCTTTTATTGAAGAAGTGCTTCACTTTGCCCGAACAAGTTTGTAAAGGACTCAGGAAAGCAGATTACACCTGTATTATTCACATAATCATCTGCCAAACAGAAAAGCGCCTCCTCCAAACTTTTATATTATACATTTCCTGTCGTATCTTTCTGTTTATACGTTATGATAGAGATGGAATAAGAAATCTGGTAAAGGAGGTTTGGCATGGGATTATTTGACAAACTGCTGAAAGAAGGCACAGAAAAACTTAAGGAAGTCACAAAAGAAGTCACCAGCGAAGAAAACAAAGAGAAAGCTTCTGCGTTCCTGAATTCACTTAAGGAGACGGTCAGCGAAGGCGCTGAGGCAATCAAGGAAGCCGCCAAAGAAGCCACTACAGAAGAAAACAAGGAGAAGGCAGCCGCATTCATCCATTCACTCAAGAATACGATTGAGAAAGAAGCAGGACAGCCGAAAAAGACCGCAGAAACACCCGTATACGATGATTCCATCTACGAGGAATACGAAGATGGGAAGACCTGCCGGCAGAGGATCCTCGAGATCCTGGCCAATGAATTCCCGGAATATACCGTGAGAGAGAACGTATCTCCGCAGGAATTCCATGGCGTAGGCCGTTTCATGGATTATTCCATCGTGGTATACAAGGACGGTACGCCGAAGCTGGTGATCATGTTAATAGGGAAGACCACCACCTCCCACCGTGAATACCGCTGGTCACGTGAAGAAGCAGAGAAACACGGTTATCCGTTCATCAACTTTGTCAAACACTATCCGAACAGACCGGAATATATTTCCAACAGATTACATCAGTACTTGTAATCTTGGAATACACAAGAAAGAGAAACGCAGAAATTCGCCTGTGATGGCCGCAGCACGATCCCTTACATGACTTTACAGGCAGTCGGATCCTGTACCGGCCGGTAGCGTAAGCACAGCTTACTTCAAAGCATTTTCTCTTTCTTTTTTCTATGATGAATACACTTTTAGATACATTATCCTCCAGGGATACCTGGCAGGAATTCCACGACTATAAACAGGAAAAGAACCAGCTCACAAAAAAAGAACTCAAAGAACTGGATATTTTTATTGCGGAAGAAAAGTACCTGCAGGTAACCGGTACGATGTCTTTTTCCCTGCCGGAGAAGAAAGAGATCACAAAAGCCGGTTCTTCCCGCAAACGTATCGTATACTCCTACAACGAGGAAGAAACCTGGGTGCTGAAACTTCTGACCTACAAACTATACAAGTATGATGACAGGATCTCGGAACACTGTTATTCGTTCCGGAGGAATCTTACTGCCGGAAATGCATTTGAACGGATACGCAGAATTCCTGATCTGGATCACAAATATGTCCTGAAACTGGATATCCATGACTACTTCAATTCCATCGATGTGGAACAGCTGATCGTTATCCTGCGTGAGGTTATTGCGGATGATCCGCCTCTGTTGGACTTTCTCTGTGCTCTGCTGAGACAACACAAGTGTGTGTGGCGTGGAGAGATCCTTGAAGAGAACCGGGGAGCCATGGCCGGTGTACCGCTGGCGAGCTTCTTCGCAAATCTCTACCTGCGCGATCTTGACCAGCTCATGCATGACGCGCATATTCCGTACTTCCGTTATTCCGATGACATGATCCTGTTCCTTGACGATTCAGTACAAACAGAGGAATACTTTCAGAGAATCCGGTCTTTCTTATCCTCCAAAGGTCTGACCCTGAACATGGACAAGTACCATGTCTCTCCGCCGGAAGAACCCTGGGAGTTTCTGGGCTTCCGCTACAACGGAGGAAAGATCGACCTCGCAGAAATGACGATCCGCAAGATGCAGGCCAAGATCCGCCGCAAAGCCAACCGGATCTACCGGAACCGTACGGAAAAAAAGATCAATTATGATAAAGCAGCCCGGACCATGATCCGGCATTTCGACAACCTGTTCTACGATCTTACCGGAAGCGGGGAATACACATGGATCCGCTACTACTTCCCGGTCATTACCACTGCGGAAGGTCTGCAGAAGATCGATCAGACCATGGTACAGTACCTGCGTTATCTGTACTCCGGAAGACATTACAAAGGTAACTACAAGATTACCTATGAACACCTGAAATCTCTGGGATATACCTCGCTTGTCCATGAATACTACCAATGGAAGAAGGAGAACCGGTCCCTGGCTGAACAGAATACTTAGATAGTCATTGCCGCTGTACATCCCGGTATACCGTGAGAAAAGGGATCTCTGTCAGGAGATCCCTTAATCTTATAATTTGATCTTTACCGATGCTTTGCCGGCTTTCTGGGAAACTGCTTTTAATGTTACTTCTGTTCCTTCATTACCGCGGATATACCAGGTGACTTTTTTCTTCAGCGGTTCCTGCTCGATGTTGGCGGGACCGTAGACAGAGTACCTTGTCTTCACGGATGAGAAGCCCTCCAGCTGACCGATCTTCTGTACAGCCTTTCCGTCAGCGATCTCCGCCCCTTCCAGCGTAACTTCAATATCCCTGGCAAGTTTCAGTTTGACAAACTCACTGGTCGCGTACGAGGGCATGAAGCCGGTATTGCCGAGGACAGCTTCAATCTTGTATAGTCCCTCTGCCAGTTTTTCGGACTTTTCTTCGGTGAAGATAAGATGAGGCATGGTCTTTGCGTGGCGGAGGATATAACGTGTATGTTTCTGTACTTCCTGCGGGAGGAACTGGACAGGAGGGTTCTGAAGCAGGAATTTCTTATCCGGACCGCCGATCTCTATCGTACCGAGCTGCGGATGTTCAAAAGTTGTCCATTCCTTGTAGAAATCATTCAGACCATTCTTGTCGACCCACGCCAGGAACTTTCTCTGGTTTTCTTCTTCCTCTTCTTCCGTGAGTTTTTTAGGCTTTGGATATTCAGGAATCATCCCGCACTGTTCCGCCAGATTCCAGGTCTCAACAGAGTGACAGAAGACACCGTTACCGTAATACAGATAATCATCGAGAGAGCCGTCAGCCGGTGCTTTACTGTCAATACCAAGATAGTCATCCTTGATCCGCAGCTGATGATACCCTGTTTCTTCTTTGGCAATCTTCATGAACGCCTTGAACATCTCCTGATCTTTCTGGTCTGCCTGGGATGCCGGAATACCTGCGGGCGGGTACAGATACATACCGCCGGAGGTGTGGAAGATGATTGAACTCACAAGATTTCTCTGTTTACTGATCCATTCGATCAGATTCCGGGATTCAATGACCTGCCCCGGGTACAGACCGCCGCCCGGCTGTTTATTTTCCGGATTCCAGTTCATCGGATAATTGCGGTTTAGATCCAGTCCGTACTTTGAAGGAGCACTCTTTATTTTTACCCCGTCATATTCATTGATCAGACCTTCACTGTACACATTGTAGAAATCCCCGGTCGTCTCATCTGCCTGTCTGCGGATGAGCATGCGCTTATCCTTGGGATCTTTCTTCCACAGACCAAACGGTGTCTTTACAAGCATATTGCGGATCACGCCGTCACCATCAATATCGGAGGGCACAAGTCCAGGCATTTCCGTTTCAAACGGATAAGGGATATTGATACTGCGGATCATCTCCGGATGCGTCAGATAGAATTCAGATCCATCCGCGACAGGTCTCGGCATGATGTAGAAAGTAGAGTTCTTCAGCAATGCCGCCACAGCTTCATCTTCAAGATTACTGAGCAGCGCATCTGCCAGATACATTGCGCACATACTGCCTGTGACTTCACCGGCATGAACATGTCCTACTGCCAGATATCCTGGTTTTTCGTCATATTCTCCGGCAGTTGTGTCTGTGACAGCGAGTACCCACATCTCCCTTTCCTCTGTCGTTTTTCCGATGGAGGTAAGACGGGTATACTTTGGATATTTATCGGCGTATTCATGCAGAATATCCGTGATCTCCTGGTAGTTGTAGTAATGATCATACTTATAGGATGTATTCATAGAAGACCTTCTTTCTCTATAGATAAAGAATATCACATCACAGGTAAACCACTGCACTCAGAATTCATAACTATAGTAAAAGCCCTGTGGAGTATATCCTCTCACAAGGCTTTCTACAGGTCAGTATAACTTATAAATCATTACTTCCAGGTTGCCAGTCCGGCTTTTACGGCTTCTTCCTGAATCTCATCATCAGACATGGATTCAATCTCACCAAGTTTGATCACCGCAAGTCCCGGATGTACACCCATGGCAGAACCGTAATACTCTTTCAGTTCTTCCCGCAGCGTACTTATCACCCGGTCGTATTCTTCATCATCTTCAGGTTCATAAATTTCGTATACATCAAGCATTTATTATTTCCTCCAAAGTGAATCTATCTTGAGAATTGCTGTCAAATGCCAGCCAAATTACATCAGTCTTAATCTTGTATATTTTCCATTACGCAAACTTCGATTTAGCGATGCCCCGACAAACGGGAAGTTGTACTTTATTTCCAAATAACCTGTACTATGTGATCAGAGTATCCCATCAAATCTGCTCGCTCTGCAGTCGCAATAAGATATTGAATCCATTCAGAATAAGATTTCTCAGACATGGAATTCACATATTTGTTTATTATCTGTGATATACCATCTTGTGCAAATCTGCATACTTTATGAGCATCATTTTCTTTACACACTGCATCTATCAGCTCATCCACCAAGCTAATTGTATCGAGAAGTCTGGAAGACCCGGTATTATCCGTCACCAATGCGTTTTCTCGATCATAGCCTATAGCGGCTATTTCACTCGCTGGATCTTCTGACATGAAAATCTCATGGATTAATGGTGCATCTTGAAGACAAAAAGCAATAAATACAGGAGCCCCTGGCTTCGCTATTCTCAGCGCCTCCTTACATGCTCGTTTTCGGTCATCAAAATCCTTCATGCTGTAAATAGGCCCCATCACTAACACAAGATCGTATTCATTATTATTAAGGAAGTGCAAATCCTTTGCATTTCCTTCAAACACCCTGATACGATCATTCCCAGCAAAATCCTCTTTCATCTGATTTACGTATTCAGGAGTTAGTTCTACAGCATCAACATTATATCCTTTATCTGCCAAAGCCTTTGTATACACTCCTCCTCCGGCACCTACATCAACAATCTTTCCTTCAGGAGGTAGGAATTTATGCAAATAATGCATTGTTATTATGAATTCGGTTTCATGGGCTTTAGTATAGGTCAGTCTTTTCCCTTCGGGAAAACCGGTATATTGCTCTATTACTTTTCTCTCCTGCTCATTCAATTCATTAATCATAGATTCTCACTCCCGTTAAACAGATATTTGTCGCAAATCTCTTAAACAGAATATCCCAAATTAATATCAAAAGGTGCAATCAGCAGTTTTTGCAAATCTTTATTGTAGTTGTCGAAAAAGATCTTTATCGCCTTGCCATAGTTTTCTTTTGTGTCAAACTCCCAGTATGAGTAGTATTTTACACACTTTACAGTTTTGGTTAACTCTCGAGGCGGCTCACCAAGTTCGATTCCATCTATGGTGTAAAATCTCTTGAAATACTTAAGAGACATGCAGCCTTCACATTTAAGCTGATCTGCGGACATTTTCTTGATCTTTGCTTCAAATTGTTCGATTTTATCAGGCTTTACCTGAAAGAGTTTCATCTCAATAAAGGTCTTTTTCATTTCATGTCCCCCACAAATACCGATTCACCAATGCGTTACAGCTTTAGAACCGCAACGATCTCGTCCCCGTCCATTTCTCCGTTTTCTTCAAATCCCATAGATAGATACAGTTTCCTGGCAATTTCGTTTTCGGGCTCGTAGGAAACCGCGCAGTACTCCGCCTTTCCGCATGGCCAGGTCCTTATGAAATCCAGGGCAAGGTTTATCACGTCTCTTCCGTAGCCTCTTTTTTGATATCTTTTATCTATCATAAGACGCCAAAGTGTGTAATTGTTGTCATAAACCTTAGGCGGCTCGTAACCCTCCTCCTGATTGCGATCCGCATCACTTTCGTTGAAACCTATCATCAGAAAGCCCACAGGCTTTTCATCGTTATATATTCCGAACGGAAATGCAGTAGTATCCGTGTCCCAGACACTGTATGCCTGCACGATGCTTGCCCAGTTCGGAGCAACAAAGCCTTTTTGTAATTTGAAGACCTTAAGATCCACAATATTCCAAACATTTTTATGATTGATTTTTTCTAAGTGCAGCATTATGCGCCTCCATAAACCTCAGTTTGCCTGTCTACATTATACAAAAACAGGACCATTATCGTCCTGCTTGTTATTCTGCAGCGGAACTGATCGCAGCTCCGCAGAACTCTGATTACCACTTGAAACGATCTGATGATTTACAACTTCGTATAAATCTCATCATCCAGCTTTTCATTAAACGGGTGATCTAACAATTCCGGATGAGAGATAAAGTACTGCATCATCTTCATGGACTTGGAGAAGTAATAGCCATCCGCGATCCGCTCATCCATGGTGATATTGATCTCTACCCCGTCTCGGAATACTACTTCATCATTCTCATAGAAAGGCATTCTTCCCATCTTTCCGATGACGATAAACATGGATGTTGTACCCCAGTTAGTCAGGTGATGAAAGCCGCTGGGAAGTCCTATAGACCCCAGATTCGCAAAGTTTACCGTAGAATGATACGGATCTGTTTCTACCAGTGCCGGCGGGATCAGACCCTTCTTTTCCATCTTACAGACAATGTCCAGTGCCGGTCTGGAGATCCATTTCGGCAAGGCGTTGAACTTGTCCATGAAACCTGTAGATTCATCCACATAGCTTGTATTCTTTAACTTGATCAGCTGTCTGTGAATCTCGTTGTGAAGATCATCAATTGTCCAGTCAGGCTTACTGTGGATAAACGCCAGTACTTCTCCGCCGTCATCACTGAATACCTGTTTCACCGTAAACGCCGCACTGATCTCATTACGTTTATACATCTTACGGTTGTGGATGAAGATCGATAGTTTGGAACGCAGTGTGATCGTCTTCAGCACGGCTGCGATCATACACTGAAACATATTGTATTTATATTCCGGATTCACAGAATTCTTCTTCTGAATATACTCATTCAAGGGTGTCAGATCAATTTTGAAACTGAAGAATGTCTCATTGTCACACCGGTTGGGAAACATAAAAGGCATAATGAAATGCATGGAGTCTACGTCTTTTAGATATTTTGCGTCAAATCTGTCTGTCATATTTTTTTCTCCTGATATTATTCGCATTATGCATTATACACTTTCTTCCGCCAAATGAACTACCAACACTTGGAATCGTGACATTGATCCTATTGCAGATACTCCGGAACTACAGGATTAAGCTTTCTTCAATGTGAATTCCACATCACTTCGATCTTCCGGAACAGGAACTTCCTCCGTACATGCGGCATAACCTTCGGGAACCTTCTGAAGATGAACAGTATAATGCTCATTTTCAGCAGGGAAAGAAGCTATGCCTTCCGCATCTGTCTTTCCTGCCATGCAGGTGGTATCGGTGCAGAACTGAACCGTAACACCTTCTACCGGATTCCCCGCGTCATCTCTGACAACGATACGGCAAGAGTCTTTTTCTTTAGCTGTTGTTCCTTCCTGTGCGGTTGGATCATATCCTGCGGCAGCTTTGGCAAGCATCTTATCAATAGTTTTCTCATACTCGGAAATATCCGACGGTACACCGACGATCGGATAAGTCATGATTTTTCCGTCACGGCTGACAAAGAAGGATGTCGGAATTCCTCTTGTCGGCATCTGTACATCCAGTTCCGGATACGGCAGAAGGTTGATATAGGTCATATTGTTTTTCACCATCAGTTCTCTGCATTCCTCTGCTTTCTCATCCGCATCCGTACAGATACCGACAATCGCCGCGTCCTTCTCCGCCAGACGTCTGTGAATATTGCCCAGCTCTTCCAGCTCGCTCTTGCACGGTCCGCACCAGGTAGCCCAGAGATTGATCATGGTGACCGCATGAGCCGCAAAGAGCTCTTCACTCTTTACCGGATTACCGTCAATGTCCTTCGTCTCAAAACTGATCTTCCTGCCAATCAGATCCGCGCCGGGAAGACGTGGTTTGAAGTATTCGGCATTCTTCAAAGCATCGATCAACGCTGCCTGAAGGTTATGGAATTCTTCCGCAAAAGCAGGATCTTGTCTATTCAGGAACGCTTCTTCACTATTGTGATCTTTGATCGCGTAATACGTCATGTCCTCATGCTTTGCGAGTTCAACAAACTGACTCGTATTGGCTCTGCTTTCCATCTGCGTCTTTTTAATGATCTCTTCCGGTCCCTGATTACCGTCAATGCCGATTACCATCAGCATCGGTCCCGTGGCATTCATGACTTTTTTTCTGACCTCTTCACTCATCTGCCCCGCAACAGTATTATTGTTTATCTCGTCCAGTTCCTCCTTGGTGAGTGCCATATACGTGAACATCATCAAATAGACACCGTTATTACTGCCTACCGGCATCGGCATGACCACTCCCCTGGCAGTATCGAATACATCAGGATAAGTCAGACGAAATCCCATATTGTCATATGTCTCGATTCTTCCCATATTATATTTCTCGCTTTCTTTTTCCGATCAGATTATACCTTGTTTCAGACTCTTTACACAATTCTTGAAGTGATATGGAAAAACTGTAATCTTTTCGTTTCTTAACGTCGAACTAAAAAACAGGAAGAAGTCTTCCTGTTCTTATTTCCCTGTTTTACGGAGAATTACGCTTCGGCGGCTTCCTTGGCCTGTGCTGCTTTCCACTCACGGAACGCATTGATCTCAGGCTGTACGAATTTCAGCGCCAGCACAACCACCGCGATATCATCCAGCTGTCCCAGAATCGGGTAATTATCCGGAATCAGATCTTTTCTCTTCACCAGATACAAGAACGCGCTGACGATCGTCGCTACTACCTTCGGCGATACTGCCTCATACTCCTTTGTCGCATAGCTCTTTACCATGGATACCATGACCGGGAAATCCTTTACGGCAGATTCCAGCATCGGTACTTCTTTCACCTTTGCCTGTACCTGTTCCAGGACTCTGGATACCTGTTCGTTGTTTTTCAGGACATCTGTGGCCTGATCAATACCACTGTCTATAATCTCTTTTGCCTTATCAAGATCAATCACTGAATTTGTCATCATACTACCTCCTGATCTCTGATTCCATTATACTCTTCCTGCGCTCTTACAGATAACCCAGCTGTCCCATTACCGTGATAAAGATCATGAACATCGGCAGGACAAAGAGCGTTGTCGAAAGGATACTCTGTGCCTGAAGTTCACCGTCACAGTGCATCTCCACCGTCATCGCGTATGAACTGACAGCTACCGGTCCGCCAAGCAGCACCAGCAGACTGATCAGAGCCACATCACGATACCCCATGAGTACTGCCCCGGTAAGACCGGTCAGAGGCACGATGACCAGACGCAGTATCGTAATCACACTGAGTAACTTCATATTCTCGCGTAGTGAACGGAACTCAAACAGTCCGCCCATCACAAACAATGCCAGAGGTGTACACATCTTGTTTGTTGTAGTCAGGACATTCATTAAGATCCCCGGCAGTTTAAGCCCGGTAACCTGTAGGATAACCCCCAGAATACTGGCAATGATCAGCGGATTCTTCAAGATCTTCAGCACGGTATGCTTCATATCCGCATGTTCACCGGAATAGTGCTCCAGCACAAGAATCGCGAGGAAGTTGAAGAACGGGACACTCCAGGACGCCAGGAACGAAGGAAGTCCCAGACTGCCGTCCCCGTAGATACTCTGAACGATCGGTATCCCGAGAATAATATAATTCGACCGGAACATGCACTGTACAATGACTCCCTTTTTCTTTTCATCAATCTTGACATTCCGCAGAAACAACATCGCCAATAAGGCAAACCCAAGAAAGATTCCCAGACAATACACGCTCAGACGCAGATCCACGATCTTACTCAGATCTGCCTGGACAATATTCAGGAAAACATTCAAAGGAAGTAAAAGATGAAAGACAACCCAGTTAAAATCCTTAAAAGACTTCTGTGACACATATCCCTTTCTCTGGATAAGAATCCCCAGAAAGATCAATACCGTAATCGGCAAGATCGCATTTACCGCCACCAATAAACTATTCATGATTAGAATTATATTTCCTCAGAATCGTTTTATCAAACATAACAGATAACAGATAATTCACAAGAATGATCATCCCGAGATAAACCACAATCTCCGGCAATATCCCCAGAACCCCTGCAATATCCGCAAATACCGGCTGACTCACCGGCATATACGGAGAAATATAGAACAAATTCGGCTGTTCCAGAGCAGGAAAGAATACATACGCGGAAATATTCAGCACTTCCGCAATACACGCACACCCCAGAAACAGCACTGTACACCTGCGCATATCCATACATTTGCGCTTCTGCAGAACACGTAAAGCCAGCACACTCTGCAGGATCATGAACCCATGGTACAAGAATCCGTGCAGACTTAACAACACCTGGATCCTTAACATATCCTGCGGGTACAACAGTGCCAGTACCGCCGCCATAAGCGAATACGTCGCCAGGAAGGACAACACGGTATTCTGTCTCTGTTCCCCGAGAAAAGGCAGAAGCGAGGATACATACATGGCGATGGAACATAACTGCCAAGGCAGATACCACAGCGATACCACCCCGTGATTCACCACCGTCACACAGAACCACTGCTTGAACACTTCCAGCAGTACCATGATCCACCCGAGAACACCAATCATCCGGATCAATCTCTGTCCGGAATATCCCCGGCTGATCCTCCACACCAGAAAACCCGCAATACTGATCAAGATAAGCATTGCCAGATGGAAATAACCGTACATCTCCGGTACATGTTCAAAACACAGGTTCATCACCTGCAGTATACAAGAAAAGCAGGAGAATTTCTCCTGCCTGACTTCGTTATTCGCTCTTTTCTGCTTTCTTCTTTCTCGGCTTACGCGCAGGTTTTTCTTCCTTAGCCTCTTCCGGTTTGCCTTCTCTCATCGCAAACATCTTTTTTCTTTCTTCGATCTGTTTTTCGACTTTTTCCGCAAACTTACGAGGTACCGGATTGACCGCCGCATTGCCGATCTGTTCACCGAACTTCGCCGCAAAGCCAAGAGTTGTCATGAAGGAATCCGGGTCCAGACGATCCATGGTGTCGTGATGATTGTGGATCTCCGCGCCGCCTCTCGGAGCTAATCTCGCAAATGTACAGGACGGTACACCGGCACTCGCGAAACTGCTGGAATCCGATGCGTACATGCCTAATTCCGCATTCAGAGGGAAACCTTCCACCTTTGCCAGATGTTCAATCACATGCATGGTCTCCTCACTGCAGGAACAACATACATGTTCATAACCAAGGGTAACACCTGTCATATCAAAGTTGATCTCAAAGATATAATCCTTCAGTTCATCCTTGTGCTGTTCACAATACTTACGGGAACCGACAAGTCCGATCTCTTCACTTCCGCAGCAGATAAACTTCATCGTTCTTCTGGGACGATGTTCATTGAAGTAATGCATCAGCTCAATGACGGTTACCGCACCTGTACCGTTATCCCACGCACCCGGAGAATACGGAACGGAGTCGTAATGACCACTGAACGCGACAACCTCATTCTTCAGATCTGTACCTTCAATCGTCGCCACAACATTTCTGGAAGTACCTTTAACTTCCTCTGTCTTTAGCACAAGACGTACTTTTTCCGGATGAGAACGAATCAGTTCTTCCGCGTCACACATATGGATCTTGATTCCGGGAATCTCCTGGGAAGGCCCAAACGCGTTGGAAGGACGCAGTTCATGACGAATACTTTCTTCTTCATAGATATTCCCTGCCAGCAGGATATATCCCAGAGCACCCTTCTCTTTTAACTTCTTCACCAGATCCGGCATCACTCTGCCCTGTACCATGACGATCTTGCCTTCAATATCCGTCAGGTTGGCATCCATACCGTTCTCAATATACTTGAAACCACCGACAATACCCTCATCCGGTGTACTCGCTGTCTTACCGATACCGATAACAGGATATTCACGATATTCCGGCTCCAGGACTTCCAGACTGACCTTACTGATCTCAGCACCTTCAATCTCAAATTCCTCAATGACCGCAGGAACACCGGCATCCTGACAAACCTTCAGGAAGATCTCCGCTGCCCTCTTCTCATCATCCGATCCGGAAATACGCACAAAACTGATCTCATTCAATAATTTCCAAGCTCTTTCTTTATTCATTGTCATACCTCTTTTACTTAATAAGGATTATACCTTCAACTATTCATATCATCAAATATTAATTCATGGATATCCGTATGACCCGGGATATAAATTGACTAGTCTGTACACAGACACCTACAATAGTGTTAAAGAACAGAAGGAGATCATAATCATGGCAGATTTATCCGGCAGTAAATATCTTGGTGTATGGAAAGGTGTTTCTGTGTCCTTACTGGGCAGGACAGAAGCACTTACCGTTGAAAACATCCTTACACTGAACGTTGACGGTACAGCAACATACACATCCCCGGATGAAACAAGAGAGTATACGTGGAAAGAAACCCACTATGGGGTATTCCTTGACGGCAAGTCCGATCTGAAACTCACCGAGGATGGTGGAATGCTGAAGACCAGAGTCTTTGGATTTGTTACACTGAACTTTGAAAAACAATAAGTATCTGACTGACAATTAAGTCAACTGATGACAAGCAGAGTATCTCCGGAGATACTCTGCTTTTCTTGTACAGAAAAGGGTGCCTAACAGCACCCCGTGTTTCTAACACTATATCCGCTTACCAGTCTACCGCCTTGATCGCAGCTTTCTCAATCTCCAAGCCTGCCAGATAATGTTTTGTGAATTCCTCGAAGCCTTTCACTTCTTCCGGATCCGGTTCCACCGCATCACCGGTCAGCCCCGCGAATACACGCTGATCCAGATATTCTTCCAGCTTTCCGTTCTGTTTACCGTCTGCCATATATGCAGCCAGTAAGGCAATACCCCAGGCACCGCCCTCAGACGCTGTCGCCATCACGGTTACCGGTGTATTCACTGCCGCAGCCAGCACCTTCTGCATGACTACCGGCGTCTTGAACAATCCGCCGTGTCCCATGATCCGGTCCAGCTTTACGCCTTCATCCTTCAACAGGATATCCATGCCCAACTTTACCGCCCCAAGTGAAGTATACAGATTCACCTTGAAGAAGTTCGCCAGGTTGAAGTTACTCTGCGGTGTACGCACAAACAACGGACGACCTTCATTGATAAACGTGATATTCTCTCCGGAATAATACCCGTAGGATAATAACCCGCCGCAGTCCGGATCTCCGGTCATGGAGTGTGTATACAGTTTGCCGAACAACGTACCCATGTCCGCTTCCACACCCATCAGATCACAGAACTCCTTGAACAAGCCAACCCATGCATTCAGATCCGAAGTACCGTTATTCGCATGTGACATCGCTACCGGGAAACCTGACGGTGTCGTCACCATATCGATCTCCCGATACAGTTTGCTTAACTGATGCTCCAGCACTACCATCGCGAAGTTACTGGTGCCGGCAGACAGATTCCCTGTACGCGGAGCTACGGAATTCGTTGCGGTCATGCCTGTACCGGCATCACCTTCCGGCGGACACAGAGGAATACCAGGACGAAGATTTCCGCTGTCGTCCAGCAGCGCGGCACCCGCTTCGGTCAGTACACCGGCAGGATCACCGGCGGTCAGTACCTTCGGGAAGACTTCTCTCAGATGAATCTGCGGATATCCCGCATCGGATACCATCTTGTCGAAGATCTCCACCATGGATGTATTGTAATCCAGTGTATCGGAATCTATCGGGAACATCCCTGCCGCATCACCTACACCGATGACCTTCTGCCCGGTCAGTTTATAGTGCATATACGCGGCCAGAGTGAATACACTTGCGACATTCTGCACATGTGGCTCTTTGTCCAGCATACGCTGATACAGATGCGCAGCCGACCAGCGCAGAGGAATGTTGAAATTCAGCGCTTCCGTCAGGGCATCCGCAGCCTGTGTGGTATTGGTATTTCTCCAGGTCTGGAAACGCGCAATCTGATGATCATCCTTGTCCAGGGCAATATACCCGTGCATCATTGCGCTGATCCCGATTGCCCCGAACGTTACCGGGGTAACACCATACTTCTCTTCCACTTCCTGACGCAGACTCCGGTAACACGCACGCATTCCCTTATCCGCATCTTCCAGAGCATAGGTCCATACTCCATCTACCAGGGAATTCTCCCACTCATAACCACCGGTAGCCAGCACATTGCCATCGTAGTCAATCAGAACACCCTTGATCCGGGTAGAACCGAACTCAATACCTAAAGCAGTCTTACCCTGCTCAATCAACTCTCTCGCATCCATACATGTACCTCCGTACAAGGGAATATTAGAAGCACGTAAACGCGCCGTCAACGATAAAATCTGATCCTGTGGTAAATCCGGCTGCATCACCTGCCAGATATACACAGACTGCCTGTAATTCTTCCGGCATACCGAGTCTTCCCATCGGAGCCATCGCATTCCACTGCGCAATCAGCGGCTGTAAGGTCGGAGAACTTAAAGTCAGATCTGTACCGATATATCCCGGAGAAAGACTGTTTACACGTACACCACGCTTTGCCCACTCTATAGCCAGTGACTTGGTCAGCTGGATAACACCAGCCTTGGACGCATTATATGCACACTGCGGCTGCGGCACATTGACGATATGCGCGGACATACTTGCGGTATTGATGATACTTCCGCCGCCGTTCGCCAGCATATATCTTCCGGCAATCGTATCGGTCAGGAATACACTGTTCAGGTTTACATCAATATTCTTTGTCCACTGTTCATATGTCATGGTCTCCGCAGGCTCATTGATACAGATCCCGGCATTCGCGTGACAGAAGTCCAGACCACCCAGTTGTCTGACAACCTCATCCACCATTGCCTGTACATCACTCTCTTTTGTCACATCACACTTGATCGCAATGACCTTACGTCCGGTCGCTTCCGCAATCTCCGCAGCTGTCTTTTCCGCTGTTTCCAGATCGATGTCAACGATCGCCACATCCGCGCCTGCTTCCGCAAACGCTGTCGCTGTGCACTTACCGATACCACGTGCTCCGCCTGTTACGAATCCCTTTTTGCCGTCAAGACGCATTTTTTCAATAATACCCATTGTGTGCAATCCTCCGTTTCTGTTCTTTCTATCCGCACATAATCAATACATAGAATGGTACCCCGGGAAATGATTCAGGATACCATTTAGATTTGTACAATTACAGATGATTATAGAATCTGGTTGAATTCCAGTTTCTCGTTGTTAGGTCCGACAATGGTGAAGAACTTCACCCCGTTGGCATAGTACGGAAGATATACCGGACCGTCTTCTCCTTCCGCAAATGTATATCCTGCAGCCTTTACCGCTTCATACACCTTGTCAATATCCCTGACATTCATGGCGATATGATCCCAGGCACCCCATACCGGATGAACCTGATCGGAAGTATAGGTTTCAATCACTACTTCATTCAGCCGCAGGAACGCGCATTCCCTGTCTGTTGCCTTCCAGTCAATGGTAAATCCTAAACCCTCATAGAATGCCAAAGTCTCAATAAAGTGATCTGTAGGTAAGCCAAGATGCTGGATATTGGTAACTTGTTCACGCATCTTTCCGGTAAATGTCTCTTTTCCCCAGAGATATTTCTTCAGGACTTCACGTACAGCACCGGGACCTTCGATTTCTTCCCTGAACATTTCTTCAATCTTACTTCCGATACCGGATTCATACAGGTCACTGCCGAAGATATTCGCGTTGGATAATACAGGTTTCAGCTTCTCACCAACCTCTTCCGGGTGACCCAGACGGAAATTCTTCTGCATGTAGTCCCAGATCTCCTTACCACGGGGATCCGGCGCCAGTTCAAACGCGTTCCCCTGATCATCTACCGCAAGCATATATCTCAGCCAGCCGGTAATTGCCAGAGGCAATGCCACAAGTTTCTCTGCTGTACCATACTTCTGTACATACGCCTTGATCGTCTCACCGAAACGGATACCCACCATCTGTGAAATATCCACGGAAATACGCTGAGAAGTATCTCCCAGATACTTGTTCGGGAATCTCTCGGTAAACAGTTCATCCAGGAATTCTGTCGGAGACAAGATCTCCGGATCCGGCACAACATCCATACCTTCCACATAACTGACACGTCTTGCCAGTTCTGCCAGTTCCGGATCAAACATTCCATCCGCGAAGTATTCATACCCCAGCAGACAATCATATGTAGTCAAAGCAGTATGTACAGGATTCAGACATACCGTGACCTTCATCCGTTCCGACTTGTTTACGGTCTCACGGTCAGTCATGTATACACCGGCGTTTTCCAGCGGCGGTCTGCCGTTGGGGAAACGATCTTCCACCACCAGGTACTGCGGACCTTCCGCGTTCACAAACGGGGCGATAAACGTATGCTTGGAAGTAACCACAGGCATCATGTTCTCAAGCCCACGCGCTTCCAGATCTCCGGCAATCTCTTCGCTTGGTCTCGGGGTGATCTTATCGATCATTGTCCAGGGGAATGACACCTGATCCTCATCGGAAATAAACGACATATACTCCGGCGTTACCTTCCCCTGACGATACCACTCACCGGCAACTTCCAGCACCGCATTACGCAGCGTTTCCCCGTTACGTGAACAGTTATCCATCGATACCAGCGCCAGCGGTGTTCCGCCTGCCTCAAAGCGTTCCTTCAGCATTGCGGCCAGGATCGCCGGCACACTGCTTACTGTTGCCGGACCCTGTTCGATATCCTTCAGGACAAACGGATAATACGCACCGTTTTCATCCTTCAGCGCATACCCTTTCTCGGTAATGGTAAAGGTTACCATCTGCAGGGTAGGACTGCGGAAGATCTCTTTCAGACGTTTCCAGCACTCCGGGCAGGACGCATCCGCTCTTACCGCTTCACCGAACACCCCGATCACCTTGCGGTCTACGGTTCCATCCGCATGCAGGATCACATTCAGGGAAAGATTATCATACGGTGTATAGATCTTATCCAGAACTTCATAGTCAAAACTCTCAACACAGGTGATACCACTCTCCATCAGACCGTTTTCCACCAGCTGATCCGCAATACTGCCGTTAAATACCCGGAAGATATTCCCGATCCCGAAATGGACCCATACCGGATTCTGTCTGGTTTTTTCCGCCAGCACTTCGGGATCATATCCCGGAAGCCTGATATCTGCCTGGGCGAATGCTTCTCTATCTTTGATTCCCGCAAATGTCAGTTTCATATACACCCCTTAATTGAGTTTTACTCTCCGTCTGTTTCTTCCGTATCAACATCGATGAGTACTTTCATCGTCGTCTCACGATTCATTTCAATATACTTATATGCCGCAAGATATTCTGTAAACTTGAAATGCTTTGTCTGTAACGGCTTCAGGACGATCTTTCCTTCATTGACCAGACGGATCGCATCCACATAGTCTTCATGTCTGTACATCATGGTCGTATCCAGGTCTAATTCATGATCGTTCAGGGTAAACAAATCTACTGTCGCCGGTCCCGCAAACACTGCTACGAGGATGATCTTGGAACCCTTACGGGCATACTTGATCGCCTGTCCCATGGTGGTATTATTACCGGCACAGTCGTAGATCACATCTGCCTTATCCGGTCCGAAGCACTCAACCAGCGCTTCCCCGAAATTCTGTTTTTTCGTGTTGACCGCATAGTCTACACCGCATTTCTTTGCCAGATCCAGACGATAGTCAGAGATATCCGTAATGAGTACTTCTGCCGCGCCTAAAGCCTTGCAGGTCTGCGCCAGGAGGATACCGATCGGTCCGCAGCCAAGGATTGCTACCTTACTGCCTTCCAGTTCCGGGAATCTTTTTGCCGCATGTACGGTAACTGCCAGTGGTTCGATCATCGCGCCGTCCGCATACGTCATCTCATCCGGCAGCGGTGTAACCTTGGTCTTACTGACACAGAAATATTCACTTGCCATACCTGTGGTCTGGAAACCCATGACCTTCAGATTCTCACACAGGTTATACTTCCCGTGACGGCACGGATAGCACTCTCCGCATACGACCTGAGGTTCTACCGTAACCTTCTGCCCGACATGGAATTCTTCGCATCCCTCGCCAAGCTTACAGATCTGTCCGGAGACTTCATGTCCCTGGGTAACCGGGTATCCTGTACCGGAGTGTTCCCCGTAATACACGTGGATATCACTGCCGCAGATACCGATTCTCTTCATCTTGATCAGTACTTCACCTTCCTTAGGCTCCGGAATCTCAATATCACGGAAGATGATCTCTGCTGGTTCCGCAGTTCCCTGCGCAGGTTTTAACATTACCTGTTGTTTCATCAATGCCATATACATTCTCCTCTATTAGTCTACGAGTTTTCCGTCAATCGGCAGCCAGTCCAGAATTCTCCGGATCCACGGATCCCAGAAATCAAAGTTATGCGCACCAGGACCTTCTTCCCAAGTCAAATCCAGACCTGCTTCCAACGCAAAGTCACGGAAAGAAATATTCTGTTCATAGGTAAAGTCTTCCGTACCGCAGCACTGGAAGAACTTCGGCAGTTCCACACCTTCATCCATCCTTTTCTTTAACAATACTTTCAGATCACTGAATTCCGGATCAAAGTATTCTTTTTCAAGGCCATACGCAAACGCACGCCACTGGTTGGAACGGGAACTAACTCCCGCAGGAGAACTGCTCCCTCTGGACTCCAGACCACCGGAAAGACTTGCGGCAGCCGCATATCTGTCCGGATAACGAAGCGCAAGTTTATAAGAACCTCCGCCGCCCATGGACAAACCAGCGATGAACTTGTTTTCACGCTTGGAAGAAATCGGGAAGATCGCTTCCATAGCCTTGGGCAGTTCCTCTGCCACATAGCGGGAATACGCAGCCCCGAACGGACTATTCTCATAGAAACTGTTGTATCCGTCAGGCATGACGACGGCGATATTCTTTAACTGCGCGTAAGATTCAATACGGGAGAACCTCTGCCAGTCCGATTCATCCGCGGAAAAACCATGTAACAAATACAGTACTCTGTACTTCTCACCCGGCTGGGGATAGTGAATATCTGCCCCGAAGAAATCATTGTTGGAATCTGGAAGCGGAATCACCACATTGACATTTACGCTCCGATACAACTCTTGCGAGAATATTTTACACTGAAACAAACCCATTGTATTACCTCATTTACGCACTTTCTTTTGCGGCACTGCGGATCACATGACTTCTTCTGCTCGTCTGAATGACTGTACGATAAGAGTCAAGACCTACAGAAACAAGCAGGATACTACCCTTGACAATATACTGATAATACTCAGAAATACCGGCAACGTTCATACCGTTGGAGATGACACCCATGATCAGGACACCACCCAGCATCTTGAAGACATTACCACGGCCTCCGTTCGAGGAGATACCACCGATAATACATGCGGACAGGATCTCGATATAGATATCTGTACCGACATTAGGAATACCACTGTTCAGACGGCTCATCAGCACAACACCACCAAGAGAGATGAACAGAGAACCTACGATAAACGAAGAAATCTGTATCTTCTTTACCGGAATACCGGAAAGACGGGCAGCTTCCTTGTTGGAACCAACCGCAAACAACATTCTTCCGTAACTGGTTTTATTCAGAATAAAGTTGCCCACAAACAGAATAAAGATAAACAGGAGAACACAGTAGGGAATTGTTTTTGCGATACTTCCCTGACCGATGACCTTAGCCAGTTCAGGAATGTTATAGATGATATAACCATCCGTAATCAGATAGGCTATACCTCTGGCAACGTTTTGTGTACCCAGGGTAGCGATCAGCGGCGGCATACCTGTATACGCAACCGCCATACCGTTTAACGTACCTACAGTTAACGCTGTAACTACGATTGCAATCAGGAATGAAGGAATGACCGGCCAGCCATGGTTAACCATCAGTGTGGCACAAATCATGCCTGCTACAGCTGTCTGGGAACCTGTAGAAAGGTCAATACCGCCTCCGATCAGGATGATCGCAAGACCAACAGCACAGATACCGTTAACCGATACCTGACGAAGAACGGTAATCATATTCTTCAAAGTCATGAAATTCGGACTCAGGATCGTGAAGAATATCATCAAACAGATGAGGACGACCCATGTCGCGTTAGCAGACACTATTCTTTTTACTTTTTCCATACGTTTATCTCCTTATAAGGATTCTCCGGAAGCCAGGGTCAAGATTGCTTCCTGTGAGAACTGCTCTTTATTCAGCACACCGGTCTGACGACCTTCAAACAACACCACAATACGATCAGACATACCGATCATTTCATCCATTTCCGAAGAAATCATAATGATGGACATCCCCTGCATACACAAGTTATTCATCAAGTTATAGATCTCCTGCTTGGCACCTACGTCAATACCTCTGGTAGGTTCATCAAAGATCAGAATATCCGCTGAAGACGCCAGCCATTTCGCCAATACAACTTTCTGCTGATTACCGCCGGATAACGTACCTGCCAGCTGTTCCGCAGAATAACAGGCAATCTTCAGATCCTCTTTCTGTTTCTCTACGATTTCCTTTTCCTTACGGAAATTCATCAGGAATGCGTGTGATACCGTACTCAGATTCGGAAGCGATATGTTCTGCGATATCGGCAGAGATAGCAGGACACCTTCTCTTTTCCGGTCTTCAGGCAATAATACGATGCCGTGCTGCACAGCTTCCTTCGGACTGTGGAAGAATACCTTTTTGCCATGGAGATATACTTCTCCGCTTCCTCCGAGATCTGCCCCGTAAAGGATACGCATGATCTCTGTTCTGCCGGCGCCGACAAGTCCCGCAAGTCCGAGGATCTCCCCGCGATGTAATTCAAAGTTAATATCACGTACACCGTTACCGGACAGATTCTTCACCTCAAGGACAACTTCACCGATGGTCTTATCGCAGGTAGGGAATGCTTCCGACATATCACGTCCGACCATGTCCGCAATGATTCTCGCACGATCTACTTCATTAATTCCGTATGTGGAAATCAGCTGTCCGTCACGCATGATTGCTACACGGTCACAGAGATCAAAGATCTCATTCATCCGGTGAGAGATAAAGATGATCGTCATCCCTCTCTCTTTGAGATTTCTCATGATCCGGAAAAGAATTGTACACTCGTGTTCGGTCAGCGGTGCTGTAGGCTCATCCATGATCAGTATCTTGGTCTGTTTTGCCAGGTTCTTGGCAATCTCCACCAGCTGCATATATGCTACAGACAGTTCTTCTACCGGCTTGGTAACATCGATATCGATCTCCAGCTCTTCAAAGATCTTCTTCGCATCCTCAATACATTTCTTCTTATCATATAACCCGTTTTTCATCGGTAATCTTCCGACAAATACATTCTCCGCGACACTTAGTGTATTCATCAGGTTAAACTCCTGATAAACAACAGAGATACCAAGATCGGAAGACTGTTTCGGAGTCATATGGTCATATTCTTTGCCCTCAAGAACTATCGTCCCCTCTGAAGGCAGAATTGAGCCTGAAAGTGTCTTGATCAGTGTTGATTTACCCGCTCCGTTCTCACCAACCAGTGCCAACGTCTCTCCTTCATATACATCAAGAGAAACATTGTTCAAGGCCAGTACACCCGGATACTGCTTGGATATGTTTTTCAATGATAATATTACTGAACTCACTTTATCACTCCTTCTATCCTGCTGTTTTAAGTAAAGCCCGGAACTTGTTTCGTATTCCGGGCTTATACTGAACATAGTTATTATCTAAATATCTGATTCAGTCCGTATGTCAATTAGTCAAGCAGCCAGTTTTCTGCGTCTTCCTGCCAGACCATCACCGGTTCAAAGTAATGCTTGATCAGAGTAGGGTCTGCCTTCTGTTCAGCTGTATACTCACGTCCGTTTTCTACGTATTCAACAGCACGTTCGATGACATTCAGCAGTTCCTCACCACAGTTTGTGCTTACAGAACCCTTCAGAATATCTTTGTTCATCATAGCCTTGATTTCTTCCTGAGAAGCATCGAATCCGAACAGAGCACCATCCCAGTTCGCACCTTTCAGAGCTTCATAGGCACCTGTATCAGAGCCACCGTTCCACATTACGCATACATTCATGTCAGGCAGACCGGAGAGCAGGTCTTCCGCAGCCTTCATACCACCTTCAGCGTTACCCGGCTGAGTTTCAACCTGGAGCTTAACGCCGCCATTCTTGATGTTTTCATTGATACCGTCAACGATACCCATAGCACGATACTTGAATGTTTCGTTGGATTCACGGTTACCTACACCAACAATTGCTTCACCTTCTACGTTTTCATCACACCATTCAGCAACAATTTTACCAAGGAAGTAACCAGCATCGTAGTTGTCCAGTGTCAGGCAGAATGTATCTTTGTCTGCATAGATTTCAGAGTCATACTCAATAACACAGATTCCTGCATCCAGCATTTCATCCAGTTTGGAAGCGAAAGCATCCGGAGCCTGGTTAACCTGGAACAGAACAATGTCGCATTCAGAGTTAATGAAGTTTTCAAGAATATTTACAGCAGAGTCAGCTGTCAGGGTAATTCCGTTGTAATCCCAGCCATTCTTGTCTGCGGCTTCCTGAATCATTCTGGAAGCATCAACGAAGATCGCATTGGTTGTCCAGCTGGAAACAGCTACACCAATTTTGACTGGTTTTGTCGGTTCAGCGGCCTCAGTTGTCTGTGCAGGAGCGCTGGACTGAGCCGGTGTACTGGAGCTGCAAGCATTCAGTGAGAGAATCATGGAGATTGCAGCGAGAGCCTGTAATACTTTTTTCATCTTTCTTTCTCCTTTTTCAGTATGGCCAAACAAACAAATCAATTTCGGCAAGATTTCGCTAACCACTTTATTAATCAGTTTATTTAACTGCTTTAAAAGTAACCCCTTTCACAACCATTGTCAACCACTTTGTTAAATTAATTTTTTAACAAGTCTTAAAAAGTCTGTCCCTTCTTCAGAGACAGACTCTTTCTTCTATTATTTATCCCATGATTCCTCAGGACAGCGACACGATAAACTGTTCAATAAAGTACCGCGCAGCCCCAACTCCCGCAGCTTCCAGGTCATACTGCCCAATCAGCACTTTTGTCTTGCTCTCCATATACAGATGATCAAGTTTCTGCAAACGTTTCTCCAGATCCGGCAGATATGGCTTCAGATGTGTGCCAAGATATCCGCCCAGGACAACATCACTGTTGTGCATCATCCGGACATTGTAGACAAGCAGTGCCAAATCATCCAGGAAACGATCAAAGAACTTCCGGCATTCAGAATCTCCCGCTTCCAGCTTGGTAAAGAAATTCCAGTACGGCCCATCACAGACCTCTTCCAGGCGATCAGAGGAAAGGTAACACCACGCATGACCTTTACCGCCGCAGTAACAAATCTTGTCATCTCCGGGATGAATACACATATGCCCGAATTCCCCCGCAAAGGAATCCACACCATGCCAGATATCTCCGTTCTCCACGATTGCGCCGCCGACTGTACGGCTTAACATCAGGTAGACAAAGTCTCTTTCTTCCTGGTTGGCATAACACTCAGACATACAGGAAGCCGTACCATCATTTAAATAGATATAAGGGAACTTATCTGTCAGCGGGTAGATCATGATCTTACGCTGATTATCCAGCATATGACTGCTGAAGGATGTCTGGTCCGCATTGATCAAGCCCTGTACGGAAATTCCTGCGCCGACAATCGTCTGCGGATCCACACCACTTCTGCGGACAAAGTCCTCACGATATCTCTCTACATCCTGAATATACTCACGGTCATCGGAGAATTGCTTACTGATTCTCTCTGACGCGACGATTTCACCGCAGATATTTACAATGACATAGATCTGGTGACTTTGTGAGATCTCGATACCGCAGGCATGAACCGAATCCTTGATCACGCGGTATATTGCGGCACGTCTTCCGCCGCTGGATGCTTGCACACCGGCATTCTCTACCAGCCCCTGCTGCACAAGTTCATCCACGATCAAACCCACGGTCGGAATACTCAGCTTCAGATCCGCAGCGATCTGTGGTTTGGTAACATCTTCATTCATTAACAGATACCGCAGGATACTCTTTTTATTTATCTTTCTTACTTCTGAAGTGTTGATTTTAGCCATAAGAACCCCTCTTCGAGGATAATATAGCATATATTTTCAAAAAGTGGGCACAATTTAACTAAGTCTTTATTAAATACTCTTATTTATGGAAAAGGCATACATTTTTCCTGTATGCCTTTAGTTTCAACAATCAGAATATAGTATTATTCCAGGTATACCTGGCCAGCACCAGCGCAACGAAGACCATACATACAGCATAGATGGAAAATCCATCTCTGATCATACTTATGACATTCATTACCAACAATGCGGCACTGAAAACCAACAATAATATTTTATATACTGTTTTCATCATCTGTTCTTATTATCTACTATACCATAACTGAGTGTATGACGCAGATAAACAGAATCATCCCGGTAATTGTCAATTCTCTGAAGTCTTACAAGTATACAACTCTTCTGCTGTTTTCTGAAATCCCGCAGACATAAACATTCTCTGACTCTGTGTATTGAAGGAGTATATCTTCGCCTTAACTTCTTTTATTCCTTTTTCCCTTGCCAGCTTGAGCATATCCGCAACACATCTGCGTCCGATATGACGATTCTGGTACTCTTTACAGATAACGATACAGATCTCGTCATTATCCCGCAAGGTGACATCTCCCACCAGCTCTCCGCGGTACTCGATGTAGTAACACTCCCCGTGTGTACTCAGATACATATACATACGATTCAGGGAATCCAGATCATACGCATGATCGATATTATCTACCTGTTTACACAACTCCGGGTCTTGGTACCACGCAAGGGTAACTTCCGGGTTCGGATAGTATGGAATCAGCACAATATCCTGATCTACGATTCTTTTCTCCATGGAAATCCTTTCAACTTCCGGCACAGAAAAGAACTAGCTTTTCTGTTTCCGTTTTTCCCGTCTCTGTTCACGGTTATTCTTTTCCGATTCGAACACTTCTACCGCCGCATCTGTCAGCTCGTCCGGCCAGGTTTTTCCGGCTTTCATCACCCTTGCCCAGGGACATAACCTCTCGTAATCATCGTCAAAAACAATGGTATAGGGAGGTCCGCAGCGGTCATCCACCGCCATATACAGATGTCTGCCGTCATACATGATCGTACCCGCGTCTCCCTCAGACATTTCTTCGTCCAGCCGGTCATAGATCTCTTTTGTGAGTTCAAACAGATGATACGCCTGTATACCGCCGTATTCTCCGAAATACCTTCCGGTACTTACATCGAAACACGCTTTCCAGCCGGATCCTGTTTTAAATATCCTGTCAGTCATCTGCCTAAAATATTCTTTTGTTGTACTTAAACATGGCATACGTCATGAGTGCGAGACCACAGATCAACCCAGCCACAAGCGCAACCGACCCTGCCTTTTCCAGTACAGGGAGATCCATCATCTCTGCCGCAAGCCGGGAACACGCTTTAAGAATCAGGGAACACCCGACAATGATCGTCCCAAGTCCGACCATTCTGCCAAAGGGAATGCGGTCTTCTTCGGATACTCTTTGACGGTGATACCAGTGCAAAGAGGAAATATTCCCCTTCATATTCATCACACCGAGGACGATGAGAACAATCCCGATCAAAACGGGAAACACGAAATCTTCCATATCCTGTACCTCCGTAACAATGCGTTTGTATTACTTCAGCAGCTCTTTTACACGTTTCATTACCGCATCCGCATCACCCCTGAGGATCACTGTGGTATTCCTCAGCGGCAGTTTACCCTCATACACATAGATATCACTTACGGTCTTACCAAAGGCAGGACCGGAACGTGTCTCGACATTGACTCCTGCTTTCTTTCCTTCAAAAAGTTCAGGATACTGCAGATACAGTACCGGACAGGAATCGTGCAGGAAGATCACTTCTCCATAACCCTTACGGACATGTAAGCGCAGGATCGTCGCATTGGATACCCGGATCATTTCACTCCAGGGTTTACCGTATGAACCGATTTCATCCAGATCTTTCTGTGTCATTTTCATCTGATGGGTAATATCCAGTCCGAACATGGTTACGGGAATACCGGACTTGAATACACACTGAGCCGCATGAGGATCGGTATAAATGTTGAATTCCGCTGCCGGTGTACTGTTTCCGGCAATGATCGCGCCGCCCATGATCAGAATGTCTTTGACCAAAGACGAAAACTTCGGGTACTTGATGATCGTATTGGCAATGTTGGTCAGCGGACCTACCGCAACTACTCTTAATTCATGAGGATACCTGCAAGCGGCTTCATACAAAGCGTCCCAGGCATGTCTGGTTTCTTCCGGCGCCTCGGATTCCGGCAGGATATACCCTCCCAAACCATCGCCGCCATGCGCATCTGAGGCAGTTCTCAGCGGAATGATCCACGGCTTCTCCGCTCCGGGATAAACCGGGATATCTCCTCTTCCTGCCAGTGCCAGGACATTGCGCACATTCCGGAAAGTCTTGTACAGTTCCGCATTACCGCAGACCGCGGAAGCCCCGGCCAGTTCCACAGTATCCAGCTTTGTCGCAAGGATCAGCGCCATTGCGTCATCAATACCGGCATCACTATCGATCCATACAGGCTGTCTCATGACTGTTCCTCCTTCCCGAACTTACTGCACGCTTCTTTCAGGTATTCCACGAATTTCTCCCGGTCAATCCCGGTCACGACCCGGCAGTTCGGCGGGTTTCCTGTCGTTCCCCGATAGTCAGGCATGGTCATACCGCGCGTATACTCCCCGTCCAGGACAATTTCCACGTAAGAATCTTTCATCGTGAATATCTCCGGATGTACCAGCGCCAGCACTGCGCAGGGGTCGTGTAACGTCGCGCCGTCCCACCCCAGTTCTTTCAGTTTGATGATGAAGAAATCCAGCCAGGACGCTACGGTTTCCGCTACAGGATTACCAAGCTTGCGGATCTCTTCCCATTCTTCGGGATAGATGACTGCCTGTTCCGTCACATCCAGACCGCACATCAACAGCGGTACACCCGCGTGAAATTCAATATACGCAGATTCCGGATCATTCAGGATATTAAACTCTGCCGTACTGGTCCAGTTACCGTTGCGCAGACCTCCGCCCATGATGGAGATCAGGCGGATCTTTTCTTTCAGTTCCGGGTGTGTCAGTAACAGCGCCGCCACATTCGTCTGCGGACCTGTAGCGATAATGATCACCGGTTCTTCAGATTCCTGCAGTACTTTGGCCATCATCTCCACCGCAGACAGTTCGCTGAACGGATATACAGGATCAGGAAGTACAGGTCCGTCTAAGCCTGTAGTTCCGTGATAGTCTCCGCCGGTCATCAGGTCCTCAAGTAAGGGAATATCTCTTCCCCTGGCAACCTCCACGTCCAGATTGAGTAATGCCGCAATCTTTCTGGCATTCTCACCGACTTTCGCCAGTGTCTGATTGCCCGCAACCGCTGTAATTGCCTTGATCTCAAAACGGGGATCCGAAGCCGCAATGACCCAGGCAATCGCATCGTCATGTCCGGGATCTCCGTCAAGGATCAACGGTATTTTCTTCTCATTATTCATAATCAGTTCTCCTGTAGGATTGATTCCATTGTAACAGAAATCAATGAAGGTATTACCAGAAGAAAAAGTACGCAGATTTCCCGCGCACTCTTCTTACACAGTATCAATTTACAGCTTGATCAGGCTAAGCATTCACCAAGATCTCTGCACTCTGCCAGAGCTACTTCATCCGGTGCTTCATCAGATAATATTATGTATGGAACGAATACAGCGATGCCCATATCGTTCATCGCTGTATTTATTTAAATCTGTTGTCCTTCTTCAATACATCCCAGTAATTCCAGGATCCGGTTCAGATCATCCGTACCGGAATAAGAAATCGTGATATTCTTGCCGGATACTTCTACTCTGGTCCCAAGCTTGCTGGTCATCTGATATTCCAGATCACGGATCCAGGGATCTTTCTCCTTGACCGGTTTCTTGTGCTTCTCCGGGTTCTCCTGCAGAGTCTTGACGTATTTTTCTACTTCACGGACAGACATCTTCTGTTTCAGTACATACTGTGCCGCGTCATACATCTGGTCTTCATCGCTCAGACTCAGTAACGGACGTACATGACCCATGGTTAATTTCTTATTGATTACCATTTCCTGTACTTCGTGCGGCAGTCTCAGAAGACGCATCATGTTGGCGCAGTATTCACGTGACTTGCCTACACGTACTGCCAGCTGTTCCTGGGTATATCCAAGACGCTTGATCAGGCTTTCGTAGGCGGAAGCTTCTTCGATTGGATTCAGATCTTCACGCTGTACGTTTTCCAGGATGGAGATCTCCATCATTTCTTCGTCGGTGAAGTCTACTTCGATGGCAGGTACCGTGGTCAGTCCGGCAAGCTTGGCGGCACGCAGACGACGTTCTCCGGTGATCAGTTCATAGCCACGGACACTCTTGCGGATCAGTAACGGGGTGAAGATCCCGTGCAGACGGATAGAATCTGCCAGTTCACTCAGTGCCTTGGGATCGAATTCTTTTCTGGGCTGGTAGGGATTTGCCCGGATCTCTGAGATCTCTACTTCGACTTCTCTTCTTCCCGGTACATCTTTCCCGTTACTCTGGATATCATCCAGCATCTTCTCAATATCGACATTCTCTCCGAAAAGAGCGTTCAGCCCTTTTCCAAGTCCTTTTTTATTTTCTTTGGGCATTATCGTCCTCCTCTTTCATTCTGAATGAGAAATTCCTTGACCAGTGCCGCATAGGCTTTCGCTCCCTCAGAACGTGTATCATATTCAAATATGGATTCTTCACGGCTGGGTGCTTCACTTAACCGTACATTTCTCGGGATATAACAGCGGTATACCTTCTCCTTGAAGTATTTCCGTACTTCCTGCTGTACTTCCACGGATAACTTCGTACGGGCATCAAACATTGTCAGTAATACACCTTCAATGGACAACGAAGGATTCCAGAGTTTCTGTACCAGACGGATCGTGCTTAACAACTGGGTCAGACCTTCCAGTGCGAAATACTCACACTGTACGGGAATCATGACAGAGTCTGCGGCAGTCAAGGCATTGGTGTTCAACAGACCCAGGGACGGCGGACAGTCAATGATGATATAGTCATAGTCTTCTCTTGCGGCATCCAGCTTGTTCTTCAGGAGATGTTCACGGCCGACTTCGTAAGAAGTGGAAGCCATCTCCACATCGGCACCGGAGAGATCGATCGTTGCGGGCAGGACATCCAGCGGAGGCATATCCAGATGCACAACATTCTGACGTACGGAATCGGATTCCATCAACACTTCATAAACACTGTGATTACGCCGAAAACCCGCTCTGTCTGCGCCTACGCCATGTGTAGCGTTACACTGCGGATCAATATCCACCAGCAGGATCCTTTTTCCGGCATAAGCCAGTCCTGCCGATAAATTAATACTTGTGGTGGTCTTGCCTACGCCACCTTTCTGATTTGCGACTGCAATTATCTTCCCCATATACTATCCTCAAGATCTTATTTCGGAAATCTTACGATGATTCGTACATCTGTAAGCGTTTCTTCTGTTTCCATGATGACATCAATACCCATCTTTTTGATCATACGCACACACTGGTTTACCGAATTGATTCCGATCTGTGTGTTTCTGGTAAATCCCTTGGTTTTCTGCCGGCGTTTCGGTGAGGCGTTCTCTGCCAGTTTCTCGATATACGCTTCAGCCTGACGTACATTCAGGCTGCGGTCAACAATGTAGTGGTACGCGGAAGCTTGTTTCTCTTCCGGTAATTGTAAGAGCGCGCGGGCATGTCTTTCCGTCAGTTCCTTGTCCACAACGGCGTTCTGGATCTCGTTGGGCAGGTTGAGAAGACGGATCTTGTTGGCAATTGCCGACTGGGATTTCCCGACTTTCTGGGCAACTTGTTCCTGGGTCAGTCCGGACTGACGCATGATCTGCACATAGGATTTCGCTTCTTCTACAGCCGTGAGATCTTCACGCTGGATATTCTCGATCAGTGCCAGTTCGGCAGCCTGATTTTCACTCGGAGACAGAATATAGCACGGTATGGAGGTAAACCCTGCGCGCTTGCATGCTCTATATCTTCGTTCGCCGGCGATGATCTCGTAGTGGTCATCGATCTCTCTGACCGTGATGGGCTGAACCAGACCGTTCTCAATGATTGACTGAGTCAGTTCTTCCATGGATTTCTCATCAAACTTGATGCGCGGCTGATACCTGGAAGCACGTATTAAGTTGATGTCGATATCAATGATATCTCCGGTGTGTTTTTCTATTCTTTCAAAAATGTTATCCGGATCCCGCATATTTCCTCCCTCAATCATAATGGTTTCTTCTTGATCTGTCCGTAATTTCTCGGATATTTCCCGGGTGTTATCCGGGTTTTTCCGGCAGTGATGATCGTCCGTCCGTCACCGGAAGGCAGTGTATATTCCCGGATCTCGCTGTGTTCAATACCGAGAACCTGAAACGCATGCTCTGCCTGCTGGTATTCCTCCAGGCCTTTCGTACCCTTCATAGAGACGAAGTATCCTCCGGGCTTTACCAACGGTACACATAGTTCTGCCAGGACAGGCAGGGATGCGACGGCTCTCGCGATGGCGACATCCGCCTGTTCACGTTTTGTTTTGACATATTCTTCCGCGCGCTGATTCACCACGGTAATGTTGTTCAGCTTCAGTTCCTGCCGGATTTCTTCCAGAAAACGGCATCGTTTGGCTGTTGGCTCAATGAGAATGACCTTCAGATCACTCCGGGCTATCGCAAACACCACCCCGGGAAAACCTGCGCCTGTGCCGACATCCGCAACCGTGCCGTTGATCCGCGGATCGGTCAGCGGGTATAACGAATCATAGAAATGCTTTTCATAGATTTCTTCCGGGTCGGTAATCGCTGTCAGGTTAAATTCCTGGTTGCGGCGGATCAGCAGATCCATGTATACCGCCAGTTTCTCCGGCGCTTCTGCCAGCAGATCGATACCGATTCCGGCTGTTTTTACCAAGAACTCATCCCTGTTCATAACATCCTCATTGTAGTAATTCTACCACTATTATTTCCCAAATTATATAATATTTCCTGCGTAGTTTGGACAGTTCCTGTATATAGGGTACGTAGTGCGTAATTTCTCTTTTCGCGGAGATGAAAAACCGTTATGATGATTATATCGGAAAGGAAGACCCGGATGGATACAGTACACACACATGATCCGCTGAATTGGGAAGCCCTCATGCAGGGAGAATACGTTGAACTAAGCGCGATGCTTGCGGCCAAGGAGAGACGTGTCTATCTACAGCAGGAATTACTGCGCAAACATCCGTGCTCGATGCTTTCTTTCAGTATGAATATTGCCGGACCCGTGAAGAATAATCCCCTGATCCTGCGCGCGTTTACCTATGGCCTTGAAGCGGTCCACGCCCAGCTCTACCGTATTCGTGCCGCAATCCCGGAAGAACACATCCTCCGGGAAATTACCGGTAATGAAGCTTTTCTGGCAATAAAACTGGATCCCTTCGTATTAAAGAAGCTTGTCTCGGAGATTGAGGAACAGGAATCTGCCGGAAGACTTTTTGACATGGATGTGCTGTATCTGGACCACGATGAAGTAGTCAAAGTTGACCGTTCGGAGATCGGTCTTGCGGAGAGAAGCTGTCTGATCTGCGGCGCACCCGGGAGGAACTGTGCATCCCGGCGTGTTCATTCCGTGGCAGAACTGCAGAAGAAGACCGCGGAGATCCTGGATGCGTATGTCCGGGCAGAAGACGCAAGGAAGATCGCGGAATATGCCGTACAGGCAATGTTGTACGAAGTATCCAACACGCCTAAACCAGGCCTTGTGGACCGTGTAAACAACGGCAGTCATGACGATATGGACTTCTATACCTTCCTGAACAGCAGCGCATCTCTGTATCCCTACTTTCTGAAATGTACAGAGACCGGGCAGAATACCGCGTTTGCGGATGCACCGGATACCTTTGACCTTCTGCGTGATCCCGGTAAGCAGGCAGAACGGCATATGTTTTCCGCCACAAGGGGAGTCAACACCCATAAAGGCGCGATCTTCACCCTGGGTATCCTTACCGCTGCGGCCGGAAGGCTCTCTGTACGTTCATTGTATTCCGTTGAACAAACTGATCATCACGACATTTCCGCTGTATTATCTGAATGCAGGGCAATGACCAGAGACCTGATTTCCAGGGATTTCGCGGGAATCACCCGGGAAAACGCGGTTACGGCAGGACAACGCTTATACGCGGAATACGGCATTACCGGGGTGCGGGGACAGATGGCAGATGGATTGCCTGCGGTTGCGGAATATGGTCTTCCGGTACTGCGGAAAATGCTTAGTTACGGGAAGACTACGGATGCGGCAGGCGCTTCCGCGTTACTATCCATACTTGCGCATACCACGGACACCAACATGATCCACCGCAGTTCGCTGGAGACCCAGAAGGAAGAAAACGAAAAACTCCTGCATATCCTGCAGGAGGATCCCTGTCCTGACCGGAATACTCTGGAAGAACTGGATGAACACTATATTGAAAACCATCTCTCTCCGGGAGGCAGCGCAGATCTGCTTGCGGCATCCTGGTTTCTGTACTTTCTGGAAAATGTGTAAGTCAATGATATTTGATACTAATGATATGAAGAAACTGTTTCAAACCTTATGTTCCGCTATCTTCATGTCAAACAGGAGCTGAACGATGCACAGGTTAAGTATTAACGCGTTGACCCTGAAGCTCATCGCTGTTATCACCATGCTTATTGATCATTTTGCGGCCTCAGGGCTTCTGCGGAGGTACTTTCCTTTAGGATTCTTCAGTTTTGGCTACCGGAATACCTATTACATATTCCGCTATATCGGCAGGTTCGCCTTTCCCATCTATTGTTTCCTGCTTATTGAAGGTATACGTCATACCAGGGACTGGCGGAAGTATGCCCTGCGGCTTTTTCTCTTCGCCCTTCTTTCCGAGATACCCTTTGATATGGCATTCCGGCATACTTTCTTTGATTACGGTCACCAGAACGTATACTTTACTCTTTTATCAGGTTTACTGCCGGTAGTATACCTGCGGCATTCCAAGCAGGAGAAACCGCTTCGTTATCTGTACTATACAGTCATGGTAGGCATCTCTGCCTGTCTTGCCCATTGGGTTTTCCACTGTGATTACAGGGCTGGCGGTATCGTACAGATCGGTATATTCGGCCTTCTTCTTGATACTACCACAGACAGACTGCGTAACTTCCTGTGCGGCAGTGCCGGAATCCTTGCCTGCTGTCTTGTACTGCACAATTCCATTGAAATCTATGCCTTACTCTCTCTGATTCCCATTAGTTACTATAACGGGAAAAAGGGCCCTTCGGGAGAAGCCCTCAAATATACTTTCTACGCCATCTACCCTTTACACCTGCTGGTATTTGGCTGGCTTATCATGCATTGATTATACCTGGAGGGGTGAATACCCCTTTTATTCTTGTATGTGTTCTCTTACTGCTTCGGAAGCCTCCCGGAGGCAGCGCAGATCTGCCTGCGGTATTCTGGTTCTTGTACTAATAATTCCTAAAGTTTCTCGTTCAGGAATTCCAGGACGATCTGATGTACCTCTTCCTGGAAGAATTCATTTGAACCATGATCTGCCCCGTGGATGACATAGTAAGAGATCTCTTTCTCCTGTTGCGTCATGACGTTGTAATATAGCTCACTCTGTCCGATATTGACTGTACGGTCGCTGTCTCCGTGCATCACCAGAACCGGACAGGTTTTTACGTTGATACCGTTGATTCCGCCGGCTTTTTTCGCCAGTTCCGGTACATTGTCCGGTAAATCTCCCAGTAATTCACACTCCGGGAAACTATGAGGATCGGCAGATCTGCCTTGTCTGATACGTTCATCAATTCTCTTCAGGTTAAAGTGATAGACTTCCTCAATATCCGCGATTCCATAGAAATCCACTGCGCATTTGACAATACTGCTTACTCCGGGATACTTATCCGTGTCAAACTGACCATCATTGTTAGCTGCCAGCAAGGTCAGATGACCTCCCGCGGAAGAACCCATGATCCCGATACGTTCCGGATCGATTCCATACTTGTCCGCGTTTGTTTTCAAAAAGCGTACACCGGTTAGTACATCCTGGATCTGTGCCGGGAATACTGCCTCTTTCAGGATCCTGTATTCTACTGCCGCAACGATATATCCGTTTTCAGCCAGGTATAACAGTTCCGGAAGCATTTCCGCTGCGCGTTCTCTTCCGCCACGCCAGGCGCCTCCGCACACCCAGACCATACAGGGCATTTTCTTCTTGTCCGTACTGCGTATGCCGTAGGGAGTAAGTAAAGATATATGCAGGTCTCGGATCTCTCCGCCGGTGATTTCCTGACTGTCATAGACAATTCCCTGGGTGAGATAGATATGTTTATGCCGGATCTCCGGCTGAATGACCTTTCTCATTTGTATACCTCCGCTCTTATACAAAATATAAAGGAATACAGCGGAAAACTGTATTCCATTCTTTTATTCATAAACAGAGTCTCTTATTCCTGTAAATGCTGTATCTCTTCTCTTACTGCTTCGGAAGCTTCCGGATCAAACAATGAGTAATACCGGAAGAACGCATAACCCTTACAACCTTGTTCCAGAGCATAGTTGATCTGCCGTTTCAGGATATCGTGATTGTCCACCCACTCTTGTGCCGCATCTCCTGCGTATCCATCTGCAGTACCTGCCTTGTATGCCGCAAGACCGGCATATAACTCGGTTTCGTGTTCACCAACGATAGCGATCCATTCATCTGTTGTGGGCATATACGGACGTACGGGATTCTCAAAGCCCCAGTAGATCTGCGGAATCAGATAATCAATCAGGCCTTCTTCCATCCAGTAAGACACATCCGCGTATATACTGTCATAGTTGTACTGGTTATTCCCGGATACGGAGATTCCGAATCTTTTCTTCTTGGCTTTGACTACGTCATGGATCTCCCTGACCAGGGTATTGATCTGTTTGCGGCGGAAGTCTTCCCGGCTGATCGGTTCGTTGTAGTTTTCTTCCTCGTACAGGTATGCGTCAAAGTTACGCCCTGCCCCGTCCGGATAGAAATAGTCATCAAGGTGTATACCATCCACATCGTACTTCTCCAGAATCTCCCGGATATTGGATACGATGAGTTCCCTTACATCTTCGTAGGCAGGATTGAGGTAGTATCTTCCCCCGACATAGCGTATACGTTCGTTGTTTTCCTTTACCCACTGTTTCAGGATAAATCCGTCATCCCAGTACTCTGTTTCTTCTTCCAGGACAGAGCGCAGGGGATTGACCCAGGCTTCTACCTGGATATTTTGTTCGTGTGCCCTCTTGATGAATATCGCAAAAGGGTCATAGGTCAGATCTTCATAGTCTTTGACTCTGGGATAGATGGTACTTTCGTGGTAGGCATCGGTAAAGGCTGTCGCGTGGAGATAAATCGTATTTACACCGATACTCTTCACATTATCCAGAATCTGGTCCACCATTCCTTCATAGCCTTTTTCATCTCTTCCCATGAGGGTCTCCTGATAATCCAGGAAGGAGAACCAGATTGCCTTGGTGATCTGTTCCTCTGGTTCTTTATTCTTTGTGCATCCGGACAGGAAAAGAACCACCGTGAACAGACAGGCAAAGATTGTGCGTATATACCGGGTTTTCATCTTGTATCTATTGTATCGGGTTTCCGGGCAGAAGAAAATCCATCTTTTCGCTATAATAGGGATATGAAACAACGGGAAGCCAATTATGACTTATTGCGGATTCTTGCGTGTGCCGGGGTTGTGCTTGTCCATGTGAGCGCGATTTTTGCGGAGACGTTTATCTGGGATCTGGCGGACGGACTGCCGGGGAATCATCCGTTCTATACGCTGATGTACAATTCAGCGGGACGTTTTGCGGTGCCGGTATTTTTGATGTTGACGGGTGCGTTTGTGCTGGGTGATGCGAGAACGGCAGATTACCGCGCTTTCTACAGGAATTCTCTGAAGAAGATCGGTATCCCTTATCTGATCATTGTGCTGGTGTCTTGTCTGTACAATGCCTGGATTGCTTATCGTATTGAATATACCGGGATGGCAGGTGTCTTTGGCCCGCTGATCAAGGGGGTACCGTTCTACCATCTCTGGTACATGAGTGTATTGTTTATGATTTATCTGTTCCTGCCGTGGATCGAGCGTGTGCGGATGAAACTGTCCCCCCGTGGTTTTGCGGTTCTTTCCGTGGTGTGGCTGCTGGCTGGAAATACCTGGCTGTATCTTGCGGATCCGGTGACCATGCACTGGAATCCGTGGGAAGCGCTATGTTATACAGGCTATGTCCTGATGGGTTATGTGATTCGTACGACTGTTCGCAGGGATTCGCGGGGCTGGCTGCTTGTCCTGGCCGGGATCGTTCTTGAACTGTGGCTGGGTTATCAAGTATACACAGGCATACGTCACGGTCTGGACAGAGAGCTCCTGGAACAGCGCTGGCTGCTGGCGTATACACCGGGAATCACGGTATCTTCCCTGCTGGTCTTTTCCGGTTTCGGGATGATCAATATCGACAGGGATTTCCGTAATCTCTCCATGTACAGTTATCCGGTCTTTCTGGTTCATGCCCTGGTTTTGGATCTGGTCCTGCGTCTTTCGCGGTACTATCTCGGGCAGCGCTGGCTGGCACATCTGGATTCCCGGATCTTCATTCCTTTCCTGACTTTGCTTATCCTCATCATTTCCCGGGTGATTTCCCCGTGTCTGATGCGTCCGAAAACACACAAATAAAACCAATTCTCTGTTATCATGAAAACAGAACAGGAGACCATGTCTATGTCAAACAACGAGCCGGTATACATCACAGGTCATCAGCACCCCGATACGGATTCTGTCGTTTCCGCGATTGCCTACGCATTATTCAAGCGGGCGATGGGGATCAAGGCTGTACCCTGCTGTCTCGGCAAACTAAGCAACGAAACAAAATATCTGCTGGACCGCTTCGGATATGAGGAACCCACGTTACTGAGCGATGCCAGAAAAACCCTGAAAGAAATCAGCTATGATGAACCTCTGTGTGTCACTGCAGACAAGACCATCATGGAAACGATCAACACCATGAAGGAAACGAACCGCCCGGGTTTTGCGGTCGTGGATGAAGAGAAGCGCCTGATCGGCTTTATCTCCAAGAGTGACCTTCTGGATATCGGACTTGGGGATACCGCCCACGGAATTGATCTGTTACGGCAGACTTCCGCGAAGAATATTGCCAAGACGATCAGCGGGAAACTGATCTATGATGATCCCCAGATGCATATCAACGGTAAGGTATCCATCATCGCCCTGACCCAGAGCGGTCTGGAGAACTACGAGATCCATGACCGTATTGTCATCATGGGAGATGATCCGGAAGCCCAGATCAAGCTGATCGAGAAAGGCGCGGGAATCCTGATCGTGGTATGGACACAGGCGATCCGTGAAGATGTACTCAAAGCCGCCCGGGAACATCACTGTCCGGTGATTATTTCCGGTCATGGTTCGATGAATACCTCAAGATATATCTTCTTTGCGCCGGAGATCCGTCTGGTCATGACACAGAAACCGGTATTCTTCCGGGATACCGATTTAGCGGAGGAAGCCGGCAGGAAGATGTTGACTACCCGTTTCCGTAACTATCCGATCCTCGACAGCGAAGATCATCTGATCGGTTATGTCAGCCGTTATCACATCATGAATTACCAGAACAAGAAGATCATCCTGGTGGACCATAACGAATTCTCCCAATCCGTAAAGGCTGTAGAGAAGGCACAGATCCTGGAGGTCGTCGACCATCACCGGATCAATGACTTCGCCACCTCACAGCCGGTATCTTTCCGCAACGAGATCGTCGGTTCCACTGCCACGATCATTGCGACAATGTACAGGGAGAACCAGATCCCCATCCCCCAGAAACTAGCGGGATTATTACTTGGGGCAGTACTCTCCGATACGTTACTGCTTCAGTCGCCGACCACGACGCGCAAAGACAAGGAAACAGCGAATATCCTGGCTGCCCTGGCCGACCTGGATGTGGAGACCTTCGGACGTGAGATGTTTGAGGCTACCGCTTCCAACATGAACCAGAGTATCCAGGAGATGATCGTCCAGGATATCAAATACTTTGAGATCAGCGGATGCCGTACCATGATCTCCCAGGCCATGGTTACTTCCACACACCAACTCTGGGGCAAGGAACGGGATATCCAGAGAGAACTGAATAAACTGGTAGAAAAAAAAGAACTGGACCTTCTGGTGGCCGCATTTACTTCTGTCTCGGAAGACGGCTCTGTCTTCTTCGCCGCGGGTGAACAGGCAGACAAGTGCTTTGAGGCCTTCCCGGGAATTGAGGATCATCTGCACGTACTGCAGAAAGGCATCCTCTCCCGTAAGAGCCAGATCCTGCCGGAGATCACCAGAGTACTGAATAATTCCTGACGATTAAGGAGATGACATGTTCGAAACGATCAGTAAGAAAAGAACCGAAAAGATTCTGAAGGAATATGATTCCTGGATTCATTCTCTGTCGGCGAAGTACCACATTCCGGCGGCTTTTATCCAGGCGATCCTGTACATGGAAATGACCAGGATCAACCTGGTTGATTACGCGGCAGACTTTGCGGTATGGACCGGGGTATTCCCCAAGAAAGACAGTTCTACAGGATATGCGCAGATTTTCGGCTTTGTCGGACTGAACGCAGTGAACTTTGCGGCTGATCGCGGACTGACCAGTTATGCGGCATTACATATACCCAGCGATCACCGTCTAAACCGGCATGACCCCAAAGATGTACGCCTGATGTGGAAATATCTGCACCATGACCGTAAGGCAAACCTGGAAGTAGCGGTACTGAACATGTTAAGCGCTGCGGAAGAAATGACCGGACGCATAGACTTTGACAGTTACACTGAAGATGAACTGAAACATATCTTCACCCGGTATAATGCGAATACCGACAGGATTACCGAATATGGGGAGACTGCGTATAAGCATTACCTGAGATTCATGTCACAAAAAAAGGATTAAACAATCCTTTTTTTACGCCTGTACAGCCTCCAACGCAAACTTCTTTTCCAGTTTCTTCTTACAAATCAGATAGGCAGGTAAGGCAAACGCTGCGGTAAAGACCCATGCCAGTGTATTCGCGAAACATACGCCGGTGAAGCCGAACGGACCTGCCAGTACCCAGCACGCGAACATACGTCCAAGTACTTCGGTCATTCCTGTCACCAGACTGACCATCGGGTATCCCATGCCCTGAATGATCCCCGGTGTACAGGTTGCCGGTCCAAGGACCGTAAAACCAATCACGTTGATGAGGTTTGCCAGATACCCTAGTTCTATGACTTCCACCGGGGGATTCTCCACAAACAATGCCACAAACGAACGTCCGAAGAAGATGGATATCAACAAGTCTATACAGGTAATTCCCAGATCCAGCAGGATGGCGGCACGCAGACCCTGAGATACACGATCCAGACGGCGGGCACCGATATTCTGACCGGCAAACGGAGATACGGCCTGATTTACAGCCATGATCGGGGACGACAAGATTCCATACATCTTCCCTGACGCAACCATTCCCGCAATCGCATATGTCCCGAGTCCGTTGACCGCATACTGCAGGATTGCCGCCCCGGCCGCAATGATCGAACTGCGGATCCCCATAGGTAAGCCGTAACGCAAAGTTTCTTTCGTCAGTGTATGACTTTCATCCCAGGATCGTCTGTTGATATGCAGGATCGGTAATTTACGGCGGATATGGATCAGGCAGGCAAATCCGGAAGTAGCCTGGGCAATGACTGTAGCCAGAGCTGCCCCGCGTACGCCAAGACCCAGCCAGAGGATAAATACCAGATCGAGGACGATATTCAAAAGTGACGCGAATACCAGCATCAGGAACGGTGTACGGCTGTCTCCCAGGGAACGTATACAGCTCGCAGAGTAGTTATAAACCATGGTAAACGGCACCCCGAGGATGATCACCAGGATATACGCATGCGCATAGGGGAAGATCTCTGCCGGTGTCTTCAGTGCCTGCAGGATGGGTCCGATGGTCAGAGCCAGGACTGTGGTCCCGCACAAGACAATGATGATTGCCAGACGTATACCCGCGGACAGATATCTGCGCACCATCTCATGACGTTTACCGCCGAAGTTCTGCGCTACCGGTATACAGAAACCGTTACATAATCCTCCGAAGAACCAGATCACCAGATTGGAGAAGATGGAAGTGGCGCCGACACCCGCAAGCTGGTTCAATCCCAGGAAACGTCCGACAATGACCGTATCCGCAACACTGTAAAATTGTTGGAACAGGATACCCAGCCAGACCGGGAAAGCGAATTTCAGGATATGTTTCAAGGGTGATCCCTGCGTCATGTTGTTCATGGTAAGCCTCTTTCTGTTGCATATGCCGGGATTAGATCAAATAGCCCTGAAGGATGTTCAGGGCTTGTATGCAGGGATTAGTGACGACAGGGTTATTTCTGCGTGTTGGTGATAAATACAGAATACGGCAGGGTCTCGATCCACTTGCAGAATGTACGCCATTCCGGAAGACGATGATCTTTCCGCTGGATATACATGGTTTTCAGCTGACGGTAGTTCGTGGTCATCCTTGCGGTGATCTTGAAGCCTGCAGGATTGGAGTATAAAATCTCCAGATATCTGCGGGTCAGTTCCTGACGGAGTTCGGCGGTATCCTGTCCCTCTGCCTGTTTCTCCTTCAGGGTATTCTGCAGTTCGTTGTACTCTCTGACTTTTTCTTTCATGATCTCAATGATCCGGGGATCGGTGTATTCGATGTAGGCTTTATCCAGATCAAATTTGGTGATCCTGTGCATCGTACTCTGGGAACTGACAAAGTCAAAGAAGTGATATCGTTCGGCTTCTACCCATGCCTTATTGGTAAAGGTCAGGTCAAACTGTACGATGATTCCGTTCATGAAGTTGTCATGTCCGCTGCCCATCGGTGAGTTGGCCAGCCGGTGTGTGGTTTCGGTGATCGTTCCGTCTATGGCATTCACATCGACTGCCATGGAGAACTTTGCGCCTCGTACGGAATCCTCCAGACCATATACATTCACGTTATTTACTACTTCTTCAATTTTCATCCTTTTTCTCCTTCTGCCTGTGTTTCAAAGCGATTGCCAGTACCGCGATATCTGCCGGGTTTACGCCGGAGATCCGGGATGCCTGTCCTACCGTTGCCGGTTTATATTCTTTCAGTTTTTGTCTGCCTTCCAGTGACAGATTATCCACTTCATCGTAGTTGAACTCTGTTCCCAGCTTCTGTACTTCCAGTTTCTTCAGTTTTTCTGCTTCTCTCCTGGCTTTTTCAATATATCCTTCGTATTTGATGTCGAAATCGCATTTCTCTGCCAGTGCTTCATCGGTATCCATTCTAATTGTTTCCAGTAGTGCATGTGTTGTGATATGGGGACGTTTCACCAGACTGATTCCGGTGATGCCGATCTGTTCATCATCGTCATAACCGGCATTTCTCAGGTATTCCGCGGTTTGCGCGTCCCTGGTGCTGAAACGTGTATTTCTCAGAGTATCCTTGAGTTCCTGCAGGGTTTCCTTTCTGCGCAGGTATTTCCGGTATCGTTCTTCCGTGACCAGGCCGATGCGATGTCCCTTGTCGATCAGGCGTTCTTCCGCGTTATCGTGTCTCAGTAATAACCGGAATTCTGCCCGGCTGGTGAGTAAACGGTATGGTTCCAGGGTGCCTTTGGTAGTCAGGTCATCGATCAGTACACCGATGTAGGCTTCATCTCTGCTTAAGATCAGGGGTTCTTTTTCCTCGAGCTTTTGTATGGCGTTGATTCCGGCGAGGATTCCCTGTCCGGCTGCTTCTTCGTATCCAGATGTACCGTTTACCTGTCCTGCCGTGAAAAGATTGCGGATGACCTTGGATTCCAGGGATGGCTTCATCTGTATCGGGTCTATAGCGTCATATTCGATTGCGTAGGCGTACTTCTTGATCACACAGTGTTCAAAGCCGGGTAATGTGTGCGTCATCTTCTCCTGTACATCTCTGGGCAGGGATGTGGAGAATCCCTGGACATAGGTCGTATCCAGAGATCGTGATTCCGGTTCCAGGAATAACAGGTGTCTGGGTTTGTCCTTGAAGCGTACAAGTTTATCTTCTATTGATGGACAGTAACGCGGGCCTACGCCTTTGACAACACCGGAATACATGCTGGATCTGTGAAGATTAGCCATGATAATCTCATGTGTTTCTGCGGTAGTATGTGTCATATAACAGGGTACTTGCTGATCAAAGGGAAGGATCTTCTCGGTATCTTCCGAGAAGTGCAGGAATTGATCCGTGCCGGGTTCCAGGGTCGTCCTGGTGAAATCAATGGAGTTTGTGTAGACACGCGGCGGTGTCCCTGTCTTCAGGCGGAAAGTTTTTAATCCGGCCTGACGCAGAGATTCAGACAATAAACCTGTGGTTGGTTCAAGGTCCGGTCCTCCGGGTAACACTTCATCACTGATCATGTTTACACCGGCCATGTATGTGCCTGTCGTCAGGATTACTGCCCGGGAAATAATCCGGGATCCGTCTGCCAGTTCCACGCCTTTTACCGTATCTCCTTCGATGATCAGGGAGGTCGTCATCGCTTCCATGACAGTGAGATTCGGGGTGTGCAGACATACTTCCTGCATACGCTTGCTGTAAGCGAGCTTGTCGGATTGTACACGCAGAGCCCGTACTCCGGGACCTTTTGCACTGTTGAGCATCTTGAACTGGAGAGCGGTGATATCCGCGGTTCTGGGCATTTCCCCGCCGAGGGCATCGATTTCACGTACGACGATTCCCTTGGCTGGTCCGCCTACCGATGGATTACACGGCATCTTCCCGATATTCTCTATGCTCAGAGTCAATAAAAGCGTGGGATGAGATAATCTGGCACAAGCCAGCGCTGCCTCGATCCCCGCATGTCCTCCTCCGATAACGATGACATCAAAATCATTCATGGTTAAAATATTCAGTCAATCTCTGTATTTCTTCTTCGTCTTCATTACAGAGTACCTGGAATTCCATATGTTTGACTGACAGGTTCCTCTGTTTCATCTGTAGTTTATATAATGTCAGTTTCCCGAAAAATTCTCTCTTCCTCAGGGCATAATTACGGCTTTGTGAGACAAACGGCACCGTGATCTTCACCTGGTCTTCTTCAATCTCAAGGATATCCGTACGGCTTCCGCGGATCAGTTCTCCGGGGTTGTTTTTCAGGTATTCCTTTGCGAGCTTGTTGGCGGCTGCGCTTTCCTTTTCGGTGTACGCTGTCTTACCGATCTGCTTGTTTATCAGGGTAAGCTGGTGACGTATTTCATCCCGGCGGAAGATATTCTCCGGCTCGCTGATCTCAGGCGCACTCCAGATATCGATACCGACATCTTCCGCTACCTTGAGGATCTTGGCGGTTGTGGAGGGATCTTCCTGATCCAGGTAGTAATAACTTTCCAGTTTCGGGGAGATTCTGAGTCCTACTTCTTCAGGATATACCGGTCCCAGGAAGAAGACTACATCTTCTAACTGAAGACAGCTCATTCTTTCAGGGATGGGTTTATCCTTGGCAGCTTTGCGTATCGCTTCCTCCATTTGAGCCAATGTATCATAACCGTTGGAATTGCCGTATTTCTTCCACATCGCTTCCAGGGACATGGATTGAGAAGAGACATAGTGCGCATATCCGACAAAGCCTTTCTTCCGGCTGTTGTTGGGACGGGTATAGAAAAACAGCAGTTCACCGGGATGGAAGTTGGTAAATTCCTTATGACTGGTAAGACGCCAGAAATTGATCCGGCGGTTACCGCATAACCGGTGATACTCAATCATCTTCTCATCTGTTACATAGGCTATAGAACTCATATCAGCCACCCATTTTTCTTCTGTCTGTGAGTGCGTGTGTCAAAGTGATCTCATCCGCGTAGTCCAGCAGACCTCCGGAAGGTATACCGTGGGCAATTCGTGTGACCAGGACATCCGGGGCAGTCTGCGCAAGTAATCTTGACAGGTACATGGCGGTGGTTTCCCCATCCAGGGTAGCGCTTGTGGCAAGAATGATCTCTTCGGCATCTTTAGCGCGTTCTGTAAGGGAATCGATGTTCAGATCTTCCGGTAAGATTCCCTTTCCTGAGGAGATCAGACCGTTCAGCACATGATATACCCCCTGGTATTCTCCGGTTCTTTCCATGGCCAGGATATCTTTCGCCGACTGGACGACAAAGATCTGCCGGTGGTTACGTGAAGAATCACGGCAGATATCACATTCTTCCTCTTCAGAGAGATTCCCGCAGATCCGGCAGTGTTTCAGCTTCTGCTTGACATCCAGAAGTGCCTGGGCAAATTCCGTGACATCTTCCGTATCGCTTTCACTGATCAGTAAGGCATAGCGTTCTGCGGTTTTTTCTCCTACCCCAGGTAATCTGCGGAATTGTTCGATCAGTTTGATCAGACTGGAGGGATACATCTTACAGTCCCGGGAACCCCGCTCCTTGCGTAAATACTCCGAGCTTGTCGTCACGGTCGCTGTTGACTTTGTCCAGCGCATCGTTGAAGGCAATCACAAGCATATCCTGGAGGATTTCCTTATTCTCGGGGTTCATCAGTTCATCCGCGATCTCTACGACCTGGACTTCGGTGTCACCATTCATCTTTACGGTTACCCCTTCGGCTCCGCCGCTGTTTCCGGTATAAATCGTTTCGGATAACTCACCCTGGATCTTCATCATTTCGTTCTGCATCTGCTGGGCCTGTTTCATCAGGGAATCAAAATCAAAATTACTCATCTTCTTCTATTACCTCTACGATATCTGCCCCGAAGAGTTCAATCAGCTGATCTTCCGGCCGTGAGGCTTCTCCTTCCTTGTTTTCCTGAATCGTATATCTTTGTATGTTTTTTGCGGATGGCAGTGACTGCGTCTTCCGGCGCTGGATGTATTCTGCGACTGCCTTGTCGTAGTTTTCCTTGGTAACTGCGTAGATCATCTTATCCAGCTGGTTGTCTTTCAGATACAAGTATAATTCTTTGTTGAAGAGGGTTTCATTGATCGTATTGACAACTGCCTGCGCCGGGTTGCCCATCAGCAGCGCATCCGGACAGCTTGCGTACAGTTCCAGCTGGGTTAGTGCGGCAATATACTTGTTCATGACCAGGACATTGGTGATATTCCCCAGACGTACCAGGTCTTTGGCTTTTTCTTCCTTTGTGCACTGGACAAGGATACTCAGAATATCTTCTACCTGCATATTCAGGATCTGCGGGGATTCTTGTACAGGCTGCGGTACCGGTAGTTCTTCCGGAACCGGCGGTGTCTCCGTCTCTTCTTCCGGGACGCTTTCTATTACCGGTTCTTCCGGGATGATCTGCACAGGGACTTCCTGCTTTACCGGTTCGGCGGGTTTCGGCTCTGCGGGCTTTTGTTCGGCCGGTTTTGGCTGTACAGGTACAGCCGGGACAGGCTGAGTCCGTTTCACCGGGGTTTCCGGCATCATTTTCAGACAGGCGATTTCGAAGACATTGACTGCGGATTGTGCGGTTTTATAGCGTTCAGAAGCTTCCATCAGCGTCTCGGTCATATTCAGAAGCTGTCTGGATGTGCCGAGGGAAGCGATGATCTGCGCCTGTTTCGCATTCAGTGTTCTGAGCAGGTTTTCTTTTTGTACTGCCTGATAGATCATACCGTCTTTCAAGGCATTGATCAGGTCTCCGGTCAGGCGCTTGATATCCATGCCTGAATGTTCATAGCCTTTGATCCGGGTCAGGATCTCTTCCACGTTGCCGGCAAAGATTTCCTGGATAAATTCGAGCTTTTCCCCGGTGGAGGCTAATCCGTAGATTTCGTTGATCTTATCTTCGGTAATATCTCCCAGGGCATAGGCATTGGCCTGGTCCAGCATACTCAGGGCATCACGCATACCGCCGTCTGCCAGTTCCGCAAGTTTTTCCGCGGCTTTTTCTTCCAGATGGATGTGTTCCTGTGACGCGATGCGCAGTAAGTGTTCCGAGATCTGATATACCGGCACTTTGGTAAAGTCAAAGCGCTGGCAGCGGGAGATGATCGTACTCAAAAGTTTCTGGGGATCTGTCGTCGCCAGAATAAAGATGACATGTTCCGGGGGTTCTTCCAGGGTTTTTAATAAAGCGCTGGCGGCGGAGGAAGATAACTGGTGTACCTCATCGATAATGTAGATCTTATATCTGCCCATCATCGGGGATAATCTGGCACGTTCGATCAGAGAACGGATATCTTCAACGTGGGTTTCATTTGCGGCGTTGATTTCCACAATATCCGGGTGATTGTTGTCGGATGCTGCCTGGCAGTTGGCGCAGTGCTCGCATGGCGCATGTGCCTGGTCTTCGCAGTTTACCGCTTTGGCCAGAAGTCTTGCCATGGTTGTTTTACCTGTACCGCGGGGACCGCAAAACAAGTACGCATGACCTACTTTCCCCTCTTTCAAGGCGTTGCGGATCGAACGTACGATATATTCCTGACCGACGACTTCTTCAAATGTTTTGGAACGGTATTTCTGATAGAGCGCTATTTTGCCCATAGAGACTCCTTTACTTGAAAATTATAACAAAACAAAGGGTTTTCCTTAAGCGTTTTCCGCGGATTACCCTTTATTCCTGTGTGATTTTAAATTGATTCTTATCCCTTTTCGGTTTTTTTCTTTTTTCCCGGAAAAATTCTGTCAGGATCATGCCGCATTCTTCAGCCAGAATTCCCGAAGTGACTTTCGGATGGTGGTTCAGCCGGGAAATTGTCTTGATTTCAATCAGACTGTCTACTGCCCCGCCTTTGGGGTCTTTTGTCCCATAGTACAGATTTTTTATCCTGGATAAGACGATGGCACCGATACACATCATGCAGGGTTCCAGGGTCACATACAGATCACATTCATCCAGACACCATGTATGCATGGCTTCAGAGGCTTTCTGGATTGCCAGCATTTCCGCGTGTGCGTATGCCTGCATGGAGTGTTCACGGAGATTATGTGCTTTTGCGATCACTTCGTCATGAAAGACGATGACTGCACCTACCGGTACTTCATCGATTTCTCTGGCTTTTTGCGCTTCTTCCAGCGCCATCCGCATATAGTATTCGTGCTTTTCCTGCTCGTTTTCCATGATATAAAAAATGGTACACCCAGGCAGAGGTTTGTATGGCTGCTTCCTTCCGGACCTGACCAGGTTCTATACGTACCTGTTGTACCATTGGCATTATATTCTGTTTTTCGTAAAAAGACAATGTCTATCTCTCAGGGATATACTTCTTCGGGGATTGAATACCCCTTTTCTGTATACTCAGTAACGTAAACAGCGCAGTTTCCGATGAACTTGTGCCAGTAGCTTCCCTGAGATTCCGGCGTGAGGTATTCCAAAGCACCTTTCATCGCGATCGCATGTGTGGAGATCAGAACGTTGCCTTCAACCGGGTTCTGAGCAAGATCTGCCAGGAAAGCGCCGAGACGACCTGTTACTTCTTCCAGCGGCTCCATGCCTGCAGGTGCGGGGACATGGATAAAATCCCGGAAGAATTCTGTGATCTCCGGATTGGGATTCCGAAGATCCATATCTTCATATGATCCGTAGTCCATCTCTGTCAGCCGTTCATCGATCTGCGGGGTGATTCCGGATGCGATTTCCGCAGTCTGAATTGCACGCTGGAGTGGTCCGGAATAGACAGCTTTGAATTGTATGTCATTTGTTTGGAACCATTCTCCGGCTTGTCTGGCCTGCAGGATTCCTTCTTCATTCAGTGGACGGTTACTTCTCCCTTGTAACAGATGTGCTTTATTGGCATCGGTCTGCCCATGCCGCAAGATATAAACTTTCATAATATACTTCCTCCTCAGAATCCGAAGATCCAGTAGAACAGGATACAGGCAAGTTCTCTGGGGTAGTAGGTCGGCAATAACCACCAAGGTGTTTTCGCCCGCAGCAGTCCGGCATCTATATCCATCGTACCGGTCAGGTATTTAACACGATATAGATGGAAAGAATTGGTCGAAACAGCGATTTTATCGTTTAATCCGTTTGTTTTGATGATTTCCAGTGCATTCTTGATGTTTTCTGCTGTGGAAGTCGACTGATCTTCCATATAGATCTTTGTTTCTTCAATACCGTTTTGGATCAGCCAGTCTTTCATTGTCTGCGCTTCCAGAACACCGTTCACAACGATTCCTCCACATACGATAAATGATGTGTTTGTGTCTTTTTGGTAATACTCCATTGCCCTTTCCAAGCGCTTTACAACCAGAAGCGGTGGGGTACCATCAGGATTCGTGCCGCTCGCCAAGACAAGGATCGTTCTTCCAGGCTCCGGTTCCGGTGTACTTGCTGCCTGAAATATACAAACGGACTCAATTGTAATTAATATGGCTACAAATGCGCAGACCAAGAGTATCAGTTTTTTGAATTTTTTCACGAATTTCTTTAGTAAAGGATGTATTCTGTCAAAGAAAAGTCCGTATACAGCCAAAAACAAGCAGAGAATCATCCCTCCGACACTTCCAATATTCACATAATGACTAAAATAGGGATACGCAAAGAGCGGAAATCCACATATGCCTATCCCTGTTAACCATAGATTTTGTTTGCCAGAATGTTTCACGTGAAACATTATATCTTATTTTTCTTCTGTGCGGCAGGTACAAGTACTTCCTGACCACCCATATAAGGACGTAACGGCTTCGGAATTCTGACAGAGCCATCTGTCTGGAGATTGTTTTCAAAGAAAGCAATCAGCATTCTCGGCGGTGCAACAACTGTATTGTTCAGGGTATGCGCGAAATAGTTGCCTTTTTCACCTTTGATGCGGATTCCAAGACGTCTTGCCTGTGCATCACCAAGATTTGAGCAGCTTCCAACTTCAAAATACTTCTTCTGACGGGGAGACCATGCCTCAACATCGCAGCTCTTTACCTTCAGATCCGCCAGATCACCGGAACAACATTCCAAGGTACGTACAGGAATATCCAGAGAGCGGAAGAAATCTACACTGTTCTGCCACAATTTGTCATACCATCCCATGGAATCTTCCGGCTTACAAACAACGACCATTTCCTGCTTCTCAAACTGGTGTACTCTGTATAAACCACGTTCTTCTATACCATGAGCACCGACTTCCTTACGGAAACAAGGGCTGTAACTGGTCAAAGCGTAGGGTAGATTCTCTTCTTTTAATGTTGTGTTCAGGAATCTGCCGATCATGGAATGTTCAGAAGTACCGATCAGATACAGATCTTCTCCTTCGATCTTATACATCATGTTCTGCATTTCCGCAAAGCTCATGACACCGGTAACGACATTACTGTGGATCATAAACGGCGGGATAAAGTACGTAAATCCACGATTGATCATGAAATCTCTTGCGTAGGAAAGGATAGAAGAATGTAATCTCGCAACATCTCCCATCAGATAATAGAATCCGTTACCGGAAGTATTTCTTGCGCTGTCCAGATCCAGACCATCCAAAGCTTCAAGAATATCCGTATGGTAGGGGATTTCGTAATCCGGAACAACCGGTTCACCGTATTTCTGGATTTCTACATTTTCACTGTCATCTTTTCCGATCGGAACAGACGGATCAATGATATTCGGGATCACCAGCATGCGGTCACGGATCTCCTGGGACATTTTTTCTTCTTTTTCCTCAAGGTCCAGTAATTCCTGATCGATTTCCTTTACTCTGAGCTTTGCCTGTTCTGCTTCTTCACGTTTCCCCTGACGCATCAGTCCGCCGATTTCTTTGGAAATTCTGTTTCTGTCTGCGCGTAAAGCGTCACCGGTTGTCTTTGCGTACCGGAATTCTTTGTCCAGTTCAGCGACTTCATCTACTAATACAAGCTTCTCATCCTGGAATTTCTTTCGGATATTCTCTTTGACGAGCTCCGGATTCTCACGAATCAACTTAATATCAATCATATTTCCTCCCTGATAAATAAAAACACCATCCCATAGGGACGATGTGTACGATCGCGGTGCCACCCCATTTGCCAAAATGTTTCACGTGAAACAATTTGACCTCTCAACACGGATAACGGACGCTGCCGCGGATGATTAGTCCGGCTCCGAGGTGGATTTCTTCGCTTACAACGCTGATTTCCATCAACCATCAGCTTTCTGAAGATGCTTGGCGAATACTTGTCCTCATCTATACTGTACGAGAATTATTGCATTCAGGCGTCGGTTTGTCAAGAATTCAGACAGTGTGATAATATATGCATGTATGGAAAAACGATTACGAATAATGTTAGCCGCTATGCTTGTTCTGTGCGGCTGTAAGAGACAGGAACCTGTTCCGACGGAAGATACATCCAATGGTCCTGTAGTTCCGCAGGATACCCGGACACCGGAAGAAAAAGAGCTGGCGATGATCCAGCAGTGTATCTCAGACTACAACGAAGGCAATCTGGAGGAGATCGAAGAAAATCTGCTCACACAGATACCGAGACTGCCGATTGGAATCGAGAAACTGCCGGAAATACAAGCGCTGAGTGATCTTGAACAAATTGAAATCGATACGAAACTGTCCAATATCGCGTATAAGGGCTCTTATGCGGTAAGCGATGATATCACTGCTGTATTTGAAATCTATCATCCGACCGGAGGTATCTTCTGGATCAACGGAGATGTCAAATTCTGTGTCGACCCGGAGAAGATCACACACAACGATCCGCAATACAGTAATTATAAGAATACTTTGGACTATCTGTTGACAGAACAAGACATAGTTCTGGACTGGCTTTACGGAATCGATGTCGTATTATCGGAAAATGAAGTATCCGATCGTTACTATGAAGTCGTCGCTTTGGGAAATTGGCAGCCGAAGTCTATCGATGACATCAAGGAATACGCGGAAAACATCATCAACAAGCAATTCCTGGAAGAAAGATACTACCCGGGGGCGTTTGCCGGAGAAATGCCGATATACAAGGAGATCAACGGACATCTCTGTGCCTTACAGAGTGATGTGACCGGAAGACCGCGTACATTTGACACATCCACGATCTTTGCGGCAGAAGATACCGGGGAATATACACGGATCGAACTGTTGTTAAGTGTAATGGGGAAGACACAGCCTGAAATTCAGGAAGTGAAGATCTACCGTGACGGAGACCGCTACAAACTCTATGAACCGGCATAAGAAAGGAGAATGACATGTCAGAAGAAAAGACCAGTTACGAAAAGAGGCTGGAATACAACAATACCTACAATCGTGAACACTACCGCTCATTTTCCATGCGCTATGACATAGAGAAAGAAAAAGACATCATTCTCTGGCTGAAAAAACAGCCAAGTGTAAAGGCTTATATTACTGAACTGATCGTCAATGACATGAAAGCCAAAGGAGAGTAATCATGTTCCGGAATGTAGTAAGAATTAAACAGGCACTGCCTGAAGAAGAATGTATTAAATTACTGAAGGAAACGAAAAGGGGAGTCATGTCCGTATTAGGGGATGATGATTATCCCTACGGGATGCCCCTGAATCACTGGTATGACGAAAAAAGCGGACTGTTGTACTTCCATTCCGGGAATATTGGCCATAAGGTCGATGCGATCAAAAAACATCCGAAAGTATCGTACTGCGTGATTGATGAGGGTTCTCCCATTGAGAATGACTGGGCACTCCGCTTCAAAAGTGTGATCGTCTTTGGAAAGATCCGGATCGTTGAAGACCATGAAGAAGCTTTGCGGATCTGCCGGGATCTCTCCTACCGCTTTACCGATGACGAAGCATATATTCAGCATGAAATCGAAAATTCCGGTAAACGTGTGCTTGTATTCGCCATCGTACCGGAACATATCACAGGAAAAACTGTTACAGAGAAGTAAAAAGCCATGCACGCATGGCTTTTATCATATCTGGGACAACTCTTCCTTTATCAGGTTTCCATTACCGTAAAAAAGACAGTACCTGCTATGTAAATGTGTACACAGCACAGTACTGTCTTTCTGATTGACTAAATCGTGATCACTTTTTCTGCTGTGCCGGCTTTTTCCTGTACAGCTTTTACACTTACAGTGTCACCTTTCTGCGCTTTGACCAGCCAGGTGATCTTTTTTCTGGCTTTGGCATTGGCGGACGTTGAGATATTACCGTAGTAGTGGATGCCGGTATCGGTCCTGCTGTATCCGGAAAGGTGTCCGATCTCTGTTTCTTCCTTTCCTGCCAGTAGTGTTCCTCCCTGAATCATTACTTTTACCTCTTTCGCTTCTTTTACCTTGATGGCTTCATCTGAGAGGTTTGTCGGAAGATATCCGAGATTGCCTATGACTGCGGTTACTTCAAAGATTCCAGGTTCTTTTTCCTCTGCCTGCAGGGAATCGATCACCAGCCTAGGCATCGCCTTGGCAAAGCGGATATTGAAGCGGGTGTCTTTTTCACATTCTTCCTGCAGGAAATTCTCTGGCGGATTCTGGTGGGTCCACTTGTAGTTAAACCCGCCAAGTTCCACTTTTCCGAAAACAGGATGATCAAATGTCTGCCAGTCACTATAGTACTGCGGTGCGTTCTCTTTCACCCACTTCATACAGGCATTGAAGCGCTGGATACCTTTTTCGATGTTGAACATCTCCGGACCCCATTCTTCAGGAACACCGGCTCTTGTCGCAAGATCCCAGAATTCCATCGTATACGCAGGAATACCTTTGGTCTGGAAACACCAGTCATCGAAGGCACCGGAGTCAAATTCATCCTGATCCGTCATGAACGAATCGAAAATGTTCATCGGTTTGTAGTTCAGTTCCTGCTTTGCCATCTCAGCGATTGCCTTGAATGCCTTGATATCGTCCGGGAAAGCAGTCTTCGCAGGTCTTGTGCCGGGCGGATACAGAATCAGACCTCCGCTGGTGTGACCGATGGCAGCGCCGCCGATATTGGGATGATGGATCACGAAGTCCACCAGAGCTTTTGTCTCGGGATTACTCAGGGGATATTCTCCTGCGCCGGATTGTCTGTGGTCCGCAAACCATCCATAGGGGAAGTTCCGGTTAAAATCCAGACCCCAGGGAGATTTCTTGGACTTCAGGTTCTCCTCTCCGTCATAACTTTCCAGATCTCCTTCAGGAAAGATATCATAGAATTCTCCCTCAGTTTCGCCGGGATCACGAAGAATCATACTGCCTTCGTTCTCAGGATCCTTCTTCCAGGCACCATAAGGTGTAGGTATACGCATCATACGGATCACACCGTCACCGTCCAGATCTTCTCCGCTGATTCCGCCGTCTTCCGGGCGGTATACTCTGTCAGCAGAACGGATAGTATACGGAGTACTGAGATACTTTTCCGCTCCGTCCGGTGTTACTCTCGGTATAACATAGATCGTCATCGTATCAAGGAGCTTCGTGCATGTTTCATCACTGCCGTAATTGGTAAGCAGATAATCGATCGTATGCATCGCTGTCATCGAACTGGTAACTTCTCCGGCATGGATATTACCGTCAAGGTACCATCCCGGCTTGGACAGAGCTTCTCCGGTTTTTGTATTGGTCAGGGTGACCGCAAACTGTTCTCTTCCTTCCGGGGTGATGCAGTTGGCTTCAACATGGCAGAGTTCCGGATATGTCTGGGTGAAGTTCTCCAGAGCTTCCTTCATCTCCGCATAGTTGAAATAATGATCATAACTAAGTGTTGTCTTCATAGAACTTTCTTTCTATTTTTCCAGGGCAAGAATCTGATCTTCCACGTACATCTGCTGCAGAGATCCTGCCTGAGCCATGATGTGCTTACCAACGAAGTCCTGCAGGGTCTTGTAGTTTTCTGCTTCCTTGGCAGGTACGATCAGAGTGTGGAAGTTGACATCGTCATCACCGGAATAGCCGACGGAGAGTTCAAACGCTTCTGCTCTGTCTTCTTTCCATCCAAGGCCGGAGAAGGCGATATCCGCTTTTCCTGTGTCAACAGCCGTAAGAACAGCACTGAAGTCCATGGTTTCGATCTGCAGGTCAACACCGAGGCATTCTGCCACATACTTGGCCATCATCATTTCGGAGCCCCAGATCACGAAGTCATCATCGATCCACTCGGCAGCAGGGTAATCCGGAGATGTAGCAACCACAAGTACACCTTTATCCAGTACGGATTTGAGAAGTCCGTCCGCATTGGAGAGATCCAGTTCAGGTTTTTCATAGTTATTGATATTAATCAGGTAGTTATATTTATCATCCGGTGTTCTTCCGGCAAAGACATCCATATCACCGACGATGGCATTGGCTGACTCATCATCCGTACCGGACTGTTTCTTGGCAATTGCTGTCCAGTAGGTATAGTAGTTATCTGTGTACTGTGAAGGAACTTTGCCTGTTTCGTGAGTTGTCGCAAAGGTGATGCATTCATTGACTGCTTCGATCAGGGATGTTTCACCTTTCTTCGCGGCAGCTACGTTACCTTCGTAATCACCGTAGATCGACAGGTCGAAGTTGATCCCGGACATCGCGAACTGGCCGTTGGACTGGTCGACATAGTTCTTGGCGGTAGTACCGTCGAGAGCGACCGCGTCACATTTGCCGGAAGACAGTGCCAGGATAGCCTGATCAAGTGTACTTACCAGTTCCAGTTCAGTTTTATCGCTTTTTTTGCTTGATGAACAGGCTGTCATGGATATAGCCAGAAGAAACGCTGCTGAAGCTTTACATACTTTGTTAAATTTCATTTTCTTTCTCCTCTATCTGTTTATAAAAACCGTCCCTGATCCAGAGACGGTATAAAACCGCGGTACCACACTGGTTGCTAAGATTTCTCTTAACCGCTTTACCTTTAACGCTGGTTTGCGTATCTCCCTACTGGATTCAGGAGATCTTCTCCCGGATGCGCTTCCCGGTACTTTCCGGACGGACTTCCACTCTGTTCCGTCTCGCTGTGCGTACATTTACCGGTACTCTTCCGTTCTTTGAATTTTCTTATAAGACCTGAGACAGGAATTCCTGTGTTCTCGGGTTCTTCGGGTGATCGAATAATTCTTCCGGTGTACCGGATTCAGCGATGATGCCGTCGTCGATAAACAGTACACGGTCACTGATCTTGCGGGCAAATCCCATCTCGTGAGTAACGATCACGCAGGTCATTCCGCTTTCTGCCAGATTCTGAATGACTTCCAGAACTCCCTTGACCATTTCCGGGTCAAGTGCGCTGGTTGGTTCGTCAAACAACATGACATCCGGGTGCATCGCCATGGCTCTGACGATCGCCAGACGTTGTTTCTGTCCGCCGGATAACTTCCGGGGATATTCTTTAGCCTTATCGGAGAGTCCTACAGTCTCCAGCAGTTCCATCGCTTCTTTTTCTGCCTGTTCCTTCGGAATCTTCTTCTCCAGGATCGGAGTGATCGTAATGTTATCCAGTACGGTCAGATGCGGGAATACGTTGAACAGCTGGAAGACCATACCGATCTTCTGTCTGTGCTGATCCAGGTCCGTACTGTTCGCATCCAGCTCTTCGCCTTCGAAGTAGACATGTCCTCCGTCCGGAATCTCCAGCATATTCAGACAACGCAGGAAGGTGGATTTACCGCCGCCGGAAGGACCAATAATGGATACCACTTCACCTTTGTAGATCTTTTCGTTGATTCCTTTGAGAACCTTAAGATCCCCAAAGTTCTTCTGCAGGTCCACGACCTCAATAATCAGTTTCATTTCATCAGTCACTGACACTCAACCTCTTTTCCATTGCCCTTACCAGTGCGGAGAGTACCATTGTTACAACAAGATAGATACCGGCAATGATAAACAGGGGCTGCCATACCAGGAATTTATTGGCAAGTAATGTACGGGTATACATCAATTCATACAACATGAAGGTTCCGGCCAGGGATGTCTCCTTGATCATGGCGATATATTCGTTTGCCAGAGCCGGAAGAATATTCTTTACTGCCTGCGGTAGAATGATCTTCTGCATGGTGTGGGAAGCGCTCATTCCAAGACTTCTTGCGGCTTCGGTCTGACCTTTATCCACAGCGTTGATACCGGAACGGAAGATTTCCGAGACATAGGCGCTGGAGTTCAGGATCAGTGACAGGATAACGCACTGTTCCTTGGACAGGAAGCTCAATGCCGGAACTGCCATGGGAATGAAGAAGTAGGCAATGTACATCTGTACAAGCAGAGGTGTGCCTCTCAGTACGTTGACATAGATGGAGCCAATCGTACTGACAATCTTGTTTTTGGACATGTTTATAATCGCTACTACAATACCCAGCATACTGCCGAATAAGACAGCGATAAACGCATATTTCAGTGTACCGATAAGACCGTTCAGGAATAACGGCCAGTACTGTAAAAATACCTCAATGATCCCGGGACCCATTGTTTACCTCGGAATTACTGTACGTCGATCATGCCGGCTTCATCCAGAGCCTGTTTGTACATGATGTCGTAAATCGCGTTTTCGTTGACGAATTCCAGAATCTGGTTGATGACTTCGATCAGGCTTTCTTCGCCTTTCTTAGCTGCCACAACCGTTCCTTCATAAGCACCATACATGGAAAGATCAAATTCTACTGTAGACTTCGCAATCTGTCCGTTGGACTGATCCGCATACTGTAAAGCTACGGAGCAGGAGGTCGCAAGAGCGTCTACCTTACCGGAAGTAAGGTTCAATACACCCTGGTCAAAGCCGGCAACGAGTTCCATCTCTGCGCCTTCCGGGATGAGCTGGTCTTCCACATACATCTGGTGCAGGGAAGATGCCTGTGCCGCAACGGTCTTACCGGCAAAATCAGCGAATGTCTTATAGTCATCAACTTTATCGGCAGGAACTAACAGACTGTGGCAGGAAGCACCACTTGTGCTGGAATGATAACCTTTGGATAACTGGAAGTTTTCATCACGGTCTTTCTTCCAACCGAAACCAGCCATGGCCAGCTGTGTCTTACCGGTATCTACAGATGTAAGTACAGCGTTGAAGTCCATCTGTTCGATCTGCAGTTCTACACCGAGAATATCCGCGATATACTTCGCAAGATACAGTTCAGAACCGGTCAGGGTTGTACCATCTTCATATACCCACTCATACGGAGGGTTATCCGGTGCTGTTGCGACAATGATCACACCATTGTCCAGGATGTCCTTAAGCACACCGGTAGGATTCCTAATTGTAATCTCCGGTTTTTTGATATTACTTGTGTCATACTCAAAGGCACTGACGGGAACGATCTTCTCCGCTGCAGGGGTATTGGAAGGTGTTCCGCTTCCTGAACAGCCGGTCATTGCCAGAACCATGGCCGCAGCCATCATCGTATTCATTACTTTCTTAAACATTTCTTTCTCCTTTGGTGTATTCCAAGGCTCACCACACCTCGACAGAATATTCTGCATTACTGCACTGCGGAAAGATAACTGATCTTAAAGAGCGTCTTCGTCGTTCCATATCCTGCCTCCTTTAAACAAAAATGCCGCCCCTGATCCAGGGACGACATAAATATCGCGGTACCACCTTGGTTATTCGCTTTACGAATCACTCTGTCCCGTAACGTGGGTAGTACGGATCTCCATACTGATTTCCGGAGATCTTCTCACAGATGCGCTTCTCTTTGACAGTTCCCGCCGGACTTCCACTCTGTTCCGGCTCGCTGATGGCCTCAGTCGCAGATACTCTTCTGGTCAACGAATGTAGGATAACTATACTTCAATGAAATGTTATAAGTCAAGAAATATTTTCAGAAATTTTTGAAAATGTTTCATCAGAGTGTCAGAGATTTCTCGTCCCACCCGGATTTCTCGTGGGAAACCTTGATGGTAATCGTATCCTGTTCCTTCGCTTTAACGATCCAGGAGACCTTCTTCTTCATCTTCGCTTCCTGACGGTTGATGACTTCACCATAGAAGACCTTGGTCTGGGCTCTGCTGTAACCGGACAGGTCTCCAATCTCCTCACAAGCTTTACCTGTAACCAGTTCTTCCGCACCGGTGATTTCTACCTTTACAGGCTTGTTTACGGCTGCCCGGATTGCCTGGTCGGTCAGGTTTGTCGGCAGGAAACCACGGTTGCCCACAACGGCTGTGATCTTATACACACCGTCAGAGACCTTCTCCTTGTCCAGGGAAACAACCTCTACCTTCGGCATACACCGCGCAAAGCGTACCATGTACCGGGCAATTCCTTCACACAGTTCACATAACATATGTCCCGGAGGATTCTGCTGGGTAAACTTGTAGTTATATCCGCCGATCTCGATCTTGCCGAAGTGCGGATGATCGTATTCATGCCATGGCACATACGCTTCCGGGGAATTCTTCTTTACCCATTCACGGTAGGCATTGTAACGTTTGATCTTGGTATCGGTATCTCCGGTCAGTCTGGCAGTCATGTCTTCCGGCATGCCCACTTTGTTGGCCAGATCCCACAGTTCCACGGTGTAGGACACGATACCCTGATTCTCGTAAGCCCAGTCATCCAGAGCACCGGAGGAGTAGTTCACCTGGTCTGCCAGGAATGTATCAAAGATATTCACACAGGGATATCCGGTTTCTTCGGTACCCATTTGTCCGATGGCACGGAATGCCTTCATATCCGCAGGAATTCCCTGGGCTTCCGGTCTGGTTCCGGGAGGGAAGAGGATCATACCTGCCGTTGTATGCATGGCGCTGAGTCCGCCGATATTCTTGTGCGCGAGGATAAAGTCATGAACAGCCTTGATTTCCGGGAAGGAAAGAGGGTATTCTCCGGCACCGATCTCACGAGGATCCGGGAACCATCCATAGGGGAAGTTCCGGTTGAAGTTCATACTCCACTTCATCTTCTTTTCCTTCAGGTTCTCATCCCCGTCGTATTCTTCAAATTCACCTTCGGTCCAGACAGAATAGAACTCTCCGTCTGTTTCATCCGGTTTACGCATGACCATCTGTTCGGGATCTTCCGGATCGATCTTCCAGATACCATAGGGATCCTTATACCGCATCATCCGTACAACACCATCACCGTCAATATCTTCCGGAGCTACACCACCGTAGACCTCTTTCCAGTCACGGTCAGCAGAATACATGAAGTTCGGGGTTGTCAGGTAGCTCTCCGCGCCGTCCGGAGAGATTCTCGGGATGACGTAGATCGTCTCTGTATCCAGTAACTTCGTGATTTCCGGGTTCTGCCCGTATTCTGTTAACAGCCAGTCTACCAGGTACATACAGGTCATGGAGGCAGTTACTTCTCCGGCGTGGATATTGCCGTCCATGTAATAACCGGGTTTGGATAAGGCATCTCCGGTCTTCTTGTTGGTCAGGGTTACCGCATACTGGTTTAATCCTTTCTCCGTGACGCATAATACTTCCACATCACAAAGATCCGGATATTTCTGCGCAAAGTATTCCAGATTTGACTTGAGTTCTTCGTATAGATAGTAATGATCGTATTGGAATGTTGTGTTCATGTTCATCCTCCTCACTAAATAAAAAACGTCTCATGAAGAGACGATAATTACCGCGGTGCCACTCTATTTGCCGTATACCGGCCACTCTTTCCTTAACGCGGATCACGGGATATCCTACTAACGTTCAGATATCCTTCTCCCGAATGCGCTTCTCACAGTACTACCTGCCGGGCTTACACCATCCCCGGTTCGCTGTATTTTCATACTGTGATACTCTTTCGTTCTCAGAATTTATATTTATACTACGTGATATGTACGAATTTCGTCAATATCCTAACGTCTGTCCTTATCTACCGATTTCAGCAGGAGTACGGAGACAACTGCCGCAATCACCATGATGATCACCATATTCCGCCAGCAGGTATAGATCGTTGCAGGAGCGTATGTATAATCCGCTACAGTGTTATACTTACCGGAATCCAGAAGTACCTGATCCAGCATATTATTACGCAGGATCTCATCAGTAAAGATCTTGATTGGTTTTGCGCCTTCAATCTCCATCTCACGGAATTTCCAGACCGTATTCCAAAGGGTAACCATACCCTGGGAGTTGTAGTCACCCAGTGTACACAGATTGTTTAACCCCCACTTTGTGATCGTCAGGTTGGTCAGCTTCTGTGCGAAACCCTCCAGAGGAATCAGGCCGCCGGAGAAGATCAGCTGGAAGATCAACATAAACGGCATGACGGTCATGGCTGTAGTGGTGTTATGCACAAGACAGGAGATCGCCAGAGACAGGATATCCGATACGTAAGTAATCAGGAATAACGAAATTGCCAGATCAACGGTGAAATTCCCGGTCACCAGTCCTTTTTCCGGGAACTGCATGTTTGCCATGCGGCATACACCGATCAGGATCGCTGTCTGTAACAGACACAGGAACATCTGATAGATCATATGCGCCGCAAGATAGGAAGAAATATGCATACCTGCGCGATGCTCACGCTTGATGATCGGTCTTTCCCGGCATACGACCTGGATTGAATTAAAGAACCCGTTCCACACACAGACACAGACAAGGGAGAAACACCCGCTGAGTGTACCTTCCTGCGTCTTGAAGATATTATTGCCTACCGCAAATGTCACAAGACCGGCAATCAGCGCTGCCATGGGAAGTACTTTCCAGTCATTCTGGTAAATAAACATACGGAATAACTTACCCAGATAAATACCGATCTGAGCAATTCTGCCGCGATATCTCAGTTTACTGCTCATCTTCTGTAATCTCCGTTTCTTGTGGTTCTGCTTGTGTCAGCTGGCCGGCCTGCAGTTCTGCGTATTTCGCGATAAACTCATCCGCTCTGCCTTCGCCGCCTTCTTGTTTCTTGTTTACAGCCATAACGATTTGTTCCTTCGTGTCCTTGCCGAAGAATTTACGTGCTTCGTCCGGTGAACCGTAGAATGCCAGTCTGCCGACTCTACCGGAATCTCTTGCCAGGACGATGACCTTGTCAAACAGATCTGCGACTCTGTCCGGCGTATGTGTGATCGTGATGACAACGTTTCCCTGATGGGCAATGTCATGGAGTTTTTCAAATAATTCTCTGGCAATGACTCCATCCAGACCGGAATCCGGTTCATCCAGGATAAACAGGTCCGGATCTGAGATCAGTTCCATACCAATAGAGATTCTCTTCTTCTGACCTCCGGATTTCTTGGATACCAGGCCGGATTTACCTGCGGTAAGTCCAAGGACATCCATGACTTCCTGGATACGTTCTTTGGATTTTTTGCGTGATACCTGTACAGGAAGACGGAGCTTTGCGGCATCATGCAGAGTATTGTATACCGTATCGGTTTGTCTGAGCAGATCCTGCTGAGGCACAAAACCGATTTTATATTTCATCTGGTCATAATTCTCATAGACATTTTCACCGTTCAGGCGGATGACCGCGTTTGCCTTTTCATAACCGATGACGGCATTGACCAGGGTTGTCTTACCGGACCCGGAACCGCCAAGCAGAAGAACCAGGGAATTCACCGGAATCGTAAAGTAGATATCTTTTAACAGGTAACGTTTCTTGCCGAAGTCATTGACTGTACGTTCCTTGAGTTGTACCTGAAGTCCGGTATCCGCTGCCTCATCTTGTGAGCCATACTGTACATGGAACGGATTCGTACCGGCCAGAAGGTTATCATCGTCATCTATACCTCTGTTTACAGGCTGGAATTGTTTGAAGATACCCCAGATCAGGAACATTAACCATTCTGCGAAGATCCAGAGAATGATCCACCACTTTTTCCGGTTAAACGTAAAGCATAGTCCGGAGACAACACGGATCTGATAAATGACCAGGATAAGCATTACCGCCAGAATGATCAGTGCTACAAAGAATTCCGGACTGGTTTCATCGGGAATTACCGGATAGGCGACCCGCAGTAAGAACCGGGCAATTTCAAACACAAAACAGGCGATTCCGTCTCTTTCTCTGCCGGCGATCTCACCAAGCTTGTAATACCTGTATCCCGGAATCAGCGCGTAGTATCCTTTTTCTCCGCACTTCTCCAGGAGTTTCCACAAACCGACAACCAAAAGTACTGATTGTATCATCTGATAATAATCCAAGTTGGTCAATTTAGGCATTGTAGGCATAATTATTACTTCCTGTCTTAATTGTTTATATTTACTATTATAGACTCATATTTTCTTTTAGGGATAACGCATTCGTTTCCTTTGTGTAATACAATGGCAGTATAAGGAGGTACTCCTATGATTGTCAGTGCTGTAATGGTTCCGCATCCGCCGATTGCCTTGAAAGAAGTGGGACACGGAGAGGAAAACAAGATCTCTTCCACGCTTCAGGCATACAGGGAAGCCATGTCTGTGATCCGGGATTCCCGGCCGGAGACAGTAATCGTATTATCTCCGCATGCGTTGATGTACCGGGATTACTTCAACATCTCTGCCGGAAAGGATGCGTATGGAGATATGGGTCGTTTCCGTGCCCGGACAGTATCGTTTCGCAAAGAGTATGATACAGAGTTTACCGGTGCCTTGACGCACTGTCTGCGTGATCTGGGGTTTCCCGGAGGTACGGAGTATGATCGTGAACCTGAACTGGATCATGGGACAATGGTTCCCTTGTATTTCCTGGATCAGGTGTATACAGAGTATAAACTTGTGCGTATAGGATTGAGTGGTCTTTCTCTTTCCCTGCATTATCAGCTGGGGCAGAAGATCAGAGAGATTGCGGAGTTGTTAAACCGGCGTGTAGCGGTAATTGCCAGCGGTGATCTCGCACATTGCCAGAAAGAGGATGGCCCTTATGGTTATCGTCCGGAAGGTCCGGAATATGACCGCAGGATCATGGAAACCATGGGTAACGCTGCCTTTGCGGAACTGTTTACGTATTCTCCGGAGTTTCTGAATCAGTCCATGGAATGCGGGCATCGCGCGTTTGTGATCCTGGCAGGAATATTAGATCGTACTTACGTGATTCCGCACGTTTTATCTCACGAAGCTACGTTTGGGGTAGGTTATGGTATCGTAACCTACGAGATCGGCGGACAGGATGAATCCAGAAATTATCTGGAACAGTATGAACAACAGGAACGTCTCCGCATACAGGCACAGCGTGAACAAAGTGACGCTTATGTACGTCTGGCGCGCAGTTCTGTGGAATCTTATGTCAATGACGGAAAAGTCATGCGGGTGCCGGAGGGTCTTCCGGAAGAGTTATATCAGACACAGGCAGGAGCGTTTGTGTCCATACACAAGGATGGCGAACTTCGGGGATGTATCGGTACGATTGAACCGGTACAGTCTTCTCTGGCCATGGAGATCATCCGGAACGCGGTCAGTGCCTGTTCACGAGATCCTCGTTTCCCGGCAATCGTTCCCGAAGAATTACCATATCTGGAGATCAGCGTAGATGTGCTGGGCAAACCGGAAGTGATTCCGGATAAGTCCTATCTGGATCCGAAGCGTTACGGCGTGATCTGTACCTGCGGAAGGAACCGGGGATTATTATTACCGGATCTGGAGGGTGTGGACACCGTGGATGAACAGGTCTCCATTGCCTGCCGTAAGGGACAGATCGATCCGGAGGATGAAGATCTTGTCCTGGAGAGATTTGAGGTCGTACGTCATGTCTGAGATCATCTGTGACGTATGTCCGCATGCCTGTCATCTCCGGGAAGGACATACAGGGTTCTGTAAAGCCAGAAAAAATTTCCAAGGAAATAATCTGTGCGTCAATTACGGAAAGATCACTTCTCTGGCGATTGACCCGATTGAGAAGAAACCTCTGGCAGGATATTATCCGGGATCTCTGATTCTCTCGGCTGGAAGCTTCGGCTGTAATCTGGCTTGTCCGTTTTGTCAGAATCACGAGATATCCATGCACGGGGAAGATGAATCCTGGTACAGGGAAGTTTCTCCAAAAGAGCTTGCGGAATTAACCATGGCGCACCCGGAGAGTATCGGTCTGGCCTTTACCTACAATGAACCACTGATCGGGTGGGAATATATCCGGGATACTGCGGAGTATTTATCCGGTTCCGGGAAGAAGATCGTGCTGGTGACCAACGGATGTGTGAATCTTCCGGTGATGGAACGCCTGATGCCGTACATTGACGCGATGAATATCGACCTGAAAGGTGACCGCGAGTTTTACCGGGAACTGCACGGGGATTACGATACCGTGAAACAGACGATTGCGTATGCGGCGAAGCACTGCCATGTGGAGATCACGACTTTGGTGGTTCCGGGAAAGAATGACAGCGATGAGTTTATCCGGCAGGAGGCAGAATGGCTGGCATCTCTGGATCCGGGGATAATCTTACATCTGACACGGTATTTTCCACGGTATCACTACACTTTGCCGCCTACGGATATTGATGTGCTGCGCAGATTACAGAAAACAGCCTCCGTATACCTGAAAGATGTACGGCTCGGAAATGTATAACAGGGAGATAAACATGAAAAAAGACAGATTGTTAAACAAGGAACTGATTGCGGAAGTCGCCGCTCTCGGACACACGGAATACCTGGTGATTGCGGATTGCGGACTGCCGATTCCCAAAGGGGTAAAGACCATAGACCTCTCTGTACGGGCAGGTCTTCCCGGATTCCTGGATGTGCTGGATGCGGTACGTGAAGAATTAGTCGTAGAGTCAGTGATTCTGGCTTCGGAGATCGATGAGAAGAGTCCCGGACTCGCGGCAGAACTGGCAAAGCGGTACACACCGGAACAGACCGCAAAAGTACCGCATGAGAAATTCAAGGAACTGACGAAGAATGCGAAGTGCGTTGTCCGCACCGGGGAGACGATTTCCTACGCGAATATCATTCTGGTCGGCGGTGTGAATTTCTAAAGTAACTTCTGAGTCAGAATCATCCATAAAACACGGAGAAATCTCTGTGTTTTTCTTTTACGATATATTTTTATCGTTTTTCGATAATTAATTGTTGACAAGCGTGAAAACAGGTGTAGTATGTAATTAACGATAAACGATAATATCGGAGGTAAATAAACATGAATGAAAACAAAATGATCAAAACTGCAAAAGGATTGGATACGTTTGCGAAGATTGTCGGGATCATCCTCAATGCAGGGATGGTTCTGCTTATCGTCGGAAGTGTTCTGGTATTCATCACAATGAATTCTCAGATGAGACCTTCCTTCGTCAACTTTTCTCAGACTGTCAGTGTTGGGAATCTGAGCATAGCCGTAAAGGATCTTGTGGTTCAGGATTACAAAGCACTGTGCAGGTGGTTCCTTGCGACAGCTGCTGCTGCGATGGTAACCATGGCTGTATTCATTGCCGGCATCCGTACCGTACGCAGGATCCTGAAACCGATGAAGGAGGGGAGACCATTCGACACAGATATTCCGGCAAACTTGAAGAAGCTCGGCTGGCTCGTCATTGCCGGCGGTATTCTAAGTGTTGCATTGGAATCCTTCTCCAGCGGCTTTCTCTGGGAAGCCTATGATTTTACAAAGATCTTCAATATGGACCAGGTGACCGGCTGGACGTATAACGCTTCTTTTGACTTGAACTTCATCGTACTTGCCTTTGTGCTCTTCCTCTTGTCCTATATCTTCCGTTACGGCGCACAGCTCCAGCAGGAATCGGATGAAACACTGTGAGGTGATGGTATGGGCAGGATCATATTACGCTTGGACCGGGTCATGGCTGACCGGAAAATCAGTCTGAAAGAGTTATCCGAAAAAGTAGGGGTAACCAATGTCAATTTATCCAAAATGAAAACCGGAAAGATCAGTGCCATCCGGTTCTCAACCCTTGAAGCGATCTGTGACGCACTACATTGTCAGCCCGGAGATATTCTGGAGTATATCCCGGAGGATACAGAGGAGTAGATAGTAAAGGATCTGTTCATGATTGAACAGATCCTTTCTTGTTATTCAGCAGTTTCTTCTGCGGTATTCTCCGGTTCGTTTACTTCCGGCTCTCCGGGTTCTTCTTCCGGTTCTTCGGGAATCGGATCAACAACCGTGACTGCAGAGACTTTCTTGTCGTCATCGACCTTGATGACACGCACACCTTGCGCTCCTCTTCCGAAGGTGGATACCTGACTCAGGGAGATCCGGATCATGACACCGTCATCGGTCATGATCATGCAGTCTTCATCACCGTGGATTGCTTTCAGGCATACCAGACCGCCGGTTTTCTCGGTAATACTCAGGGTCTTGACACCCTTGGCACCACGGTTGGTTACACGATAGTCTTCCAGAGGAGTCTTCTTGCCATAGCCTTTTTCAGTAATCGTGAGGATCAGTTCACCTTCCGAACTGACCGCGCAGCCAACGACCTTGCCGCCGTCGGTATTGATACCCTTGACGCCCATGGCGGTTCTTCCGCTCGGACGGATATTCTCTTCGTTGAAGCGGATCGCCTTACCGTTGGATGCCGCAATGATGATTTCTTCATCACCCTTCGTGCCTTTGACAAACGCAAGTTCATCGTCATCCCGTAAGCCAATCGCAATCTTGCCGTTACGCTGGATATTCTCAAATTCCTTGATCGGTACACGTTTGACAACACCGTTCTTTGTCACAAAGAACAAGTATTCCGCGCTGTCTTCCCTGCCGTAAGGTACCAGAGCTTTGACTTTCTCATCCTTGGAGAACTGTAAGAGATTGACAACCGGAATACCTTTGGAGGTTCTTCCGTAAGATGGTACGTTATATCCCTTGATCCGGTAGACTCTTCCCATACTGGAGAAGACCAGCAGATGATCGTGTGTAGACATATTCACGGACTGGTCAATGACATCGTCATCGTTCAGGGACATGCCCTTGATTCCGCGGCCTCCGCGATTCTGTACACGATAAGTATCGGACGGCAGACGCTTGATATAGCCGTTCTCCGAGATGGTGATGATGACATGTTCCACAGGGATCAGATCTTCATCTTCCATATCCGCATCCGCGTCTACGATTTCGCTTCTGCGCGGTGTCCCGTACTTGTTTTTGATCTCTGTCAGTTCATCCTGGATGATCTGTTCCACACGTGCAGGATTGGCCAGGATATCCTTGTAATCCGCAATCTTGATCAGTAATTCCTGATACTCGCGTTCAATTCTTTCTCTTTCCAGTCCGGTCAGACGGCGGAACTGCATATCCAGGATTGCCTTTGCCTGGATCTCGTCCAGATCAAAGCCTTCCATCAATCTCGGCATAGCCTCATTGGCGTCTCTGGAAGAACGGATCGTGTGCAGAATCTCATCCATGCGGTCAACCGCGATACGCAGACCTTCGAGGATGTGCGCTCTGGCTTCCGCTCTGTTCAGATCATACTGCGTACGGCGTACAATCACGTTTCTCTGGTGATCGATATATCCCTGAAGCATATCCTTCATACTCGCAAGTTTCGGGGCGCCATCGATTAATACGACGTTATTTACAGAGAAATTGGACTGCATCGGAGATAAACGATACAGCTGGTTGAGAATGACTTCCGGCTGTACATCCTTACGCAGTTCCATGACGATACGGATACCGTTCATGTTGGATTCATCACGCAGTTCGGTAATACCTTCGATCTGTTTCTCTCTTGCCAAAGCCGCGATCTTTTCCACCAGGCCGGACTTATTGACCATATACGGAATTTCATAGACAACGATTCTTTTCTTACCGTTCTCCATGTCTTCGATCCTGGTCTTGGACCGCATGACAATCGTGCCGCGGCCGGTTTCGAACGCAGAACGGATACCGGATCTGCCGAGGATAAACGCGCCGGTAGGAAAGTCCGGACCCTTGATATACTGCATCAGATCAACAGCCGTGATCTCCGGGTTCTTCATTACGGCAATGACTGCGTCAATCGTTTCGCCAAGATTGTGGGGAGCCACATTGGTTGCCATACCGACCGCAATACCTGTGGAACCATTGACAACCAGGTTCGGGAACCGCGCCGGAAGAATACTCGGTTCTTTTTCTTCACCGTCATAGTTATCCACCATGTCCACGGTATCTTTTTCCAGATCACGCACCATCTCTGCCGCAATCTTGGACATTCTGGCTTCGGTATAACGCATGGCAGCTGCGCCGTCTCCGTCCATGGAACCGAAGTTACCATGTCCGTCAACCAGCACTGTACGCATATTCCAGGACTGTGCCATGTATACCAGGGCACCATAGATGGAGGTATCACCGTGAGGATGATATTTACCCATCGTATCACCGACAATACGTGCCGATTTACGATATGGTTTATCCGGGGTATTCCCCATCTCATTCATCGCGTAGAGAATTCTTCTCTGTACAGGTTTCAGACCATCCCTGACGTCAGGAAGGGCCCTGGCAACGATAACCGACATGGAATAATCCAGGAAGTCACGCCGGATCTCCCTTGTCAATTCTGTTTCTGTAATATTTCCCGGGTCAAAATTTTCTTCATCAAATTCCATGAAATCTTCAGTCATAATAACCTCCCGTTAAATATCCAGATTCTGCACAAAGTGCGCGTTTTCAATAATAAAGTTCTTTCTGGGTTCGACTTCTTCACCCATCAGCATACTGAATGCCTGATCGGCAGCTTCCGCGTCAGAGACATTGACCCGGATCAGGGTTCTGTTCTTGGGATCCATGGTGGTTTCCCATAACTGGTCCGCATCCATTTCACCTAAGCCCTTATACCGCTGAATACTGAGATTTCCGCCCATTTCCTTACGGACTTCGTCCAGCTGTCTGTCCGTATAGGCATATCTCACCGAGTTACCTTTCTGTACCTTGTACAGAGGCGGCTGGGCAATATAGACATAGCCCTGTTCCACGATCGGACGCAGATAACGATAGAAGAATGTCAGTAACAACGTCCGGATATGCGCGCCGTCGACGTCCGCATCGGTCATGATTACGATCTTGTGATAACGTAATTTCGCTGTATCGGTTTCTTCCATGACACCGCAGCCGAAGGCTGTGATCATGGAACGGATCTCGGCGTTCTCAAAGACTTTGTGCTGGCGGGATTTCTCCACATTCAGGATCTTACCGCGAAGCGGGAGAATTGCCTGATAATGGCTGTCTCTGCCTAATTTGGCGCTGCCTCCTGCGGAATCACCCTCGACGATGTAGATTTCGCAGATTGACGCATCTTTACTTGAACAATCCGCCAGTTTTCCGGGCAGAGAACCGATTTCCAGAGGACTCTTACGTCTGGTGGCCTCACGTGCTTTCTTCGCCGCAAGACGCGCTCTGGAAGCCTGTAAACACTTCTCCATGATGATCTTGGCCTGATCCGGATTTTCCATCAGGAATTTTTCCAGCTGCGTACCAAAGATCTCTGAAACGATCTTACGTACTTCGGAATTACCAAGTTTTGTCTTTGTCTGTCCTTCATACTGCGGATCCGGATGCTTGACGCTGATGATTGCGACTATTCCTTCCTTACAGTCATCCGAAGTCAGATTCTCATCTTTCTCTTTCAGGAAACCGTTTGCCCTGGCGTACTTGTTTATGATACGGTTCAAGGCCATACGGAAACCTTCCTCATGTGTACCACCTTCTGCCGTGTTGATATTATTACAGAACGTATAAACACTCGGACTGTAGCCGTCATTGTACTGCATGGCTACCTCAGCCTTGATCCCGTCAATATGACCCTCACAGTAAATGATCTCCGGATGTACAACCGAACGATTCTTGTTTAAGAACTTCACATACTCTTTCAGACCGCCGTCATAGTAGAACTCATGTGTTTTCTTTTCTTCATCCTCAATACGTTCATCCGTAAAGATGATCCGGATTCCCTTATTCAGGAATGCCAGCTGACGCAGGCGATCTCTCAAAGTCTCATAATCATAAACTGTGGTTTCCGTAAAGATTGTCGGATCTGCCTTGAAGCGGATCAGGGAACCATGTTTGTTCTTATCACATTCCCCGATGACTTTTAGCGGTTCTACCGCATGTCCGCCGTTCTCAAAACGAACAAAATACATCTTTCCTTCATGGAATACGGTAACTTCCAGCCATTCACTTAACGCATTGACGACTGAAGCACCAACACCATGCAGACCGCCGGATACCTTGTATGCGCCGCCGCCGAATTTACCGCCCGCATGAAGTACGGTAAAGATCGTCTCAATCGTTGACTTATTGGTCTTGTCATTGGTTCCTACAGGCATACCGCGGCCGTCATCTTCCACGGTGATAATGTTATCCTTGTCCACCGCAACCTTTACCGTTGTCGCGTAACCTGCCATGGCTTCATCGATACCGTTGTCTACGATCTCCCAGACAAGATGGTGAAGACCTTTGGCGGATGTGGACGCAATATACATACCAGGTCTCTTACGGACAGCTTCCAGACCATCCAGAACCTGAATATCCTGATCCTGGTAGGAATGTTCAACTTTCTCTGTCCATTCTTCTTGTTCAATCATTTCTTTTTCACTCATACTCTGCCCCCGCTCTCCTGATTTCACCGTCATTTACCAGATATATCGCCGTATTTTCACTTTTCAGGAAAGACGGAATACCTGCTGCTGTGATGATACATTGTTCGGTATTCCGGATTCTCTGTATCAATCTCTTTTGTTTTTCCAGATCCAGTTCACTGAATACATCATCAAGCAATACTACTGCTTTCTGTCCGGTCATCTCTTCGATATATCTCATTAAAGCAAATTTAAAGGCCAGGATGATCATCCGTTTCTGGCCCTGACTGGCACAATAGATCACATTTTCTCCATTCATCAGGAAGGTCATATCTTCCCGGTGGATCCCGTTACCTGTCACATGTGTTTCCAGATCTCTCCGCCGGCTGTTTCTGTACATCTCCGCGAGATCTTCTTCCGTGTTCTCCTTTACGCAGGATTCATATCGTACTTCGATCTTTTCCTGCATCCCGGATAATCCCCGGAACTCTTCACCGATCACTTCGTTGATCTTTGTAATAAACTTCTTTCTCTGTTCGATGATCGTACCGGATAATTCAATCATCTTCTCATCCAGGGTATCCAGATAAACTTCATCCGGTTTCTCTCTCTTTAACAACAGATTCCTGTCCTTCAGGAGATTCATATACTGATTCAGTTCTGTAAGATACCGGGAAGAGATCTTCGTAATCTCCTGGTTGATCACTTTTCTCCGTTCTCTGGGACTATCCTGGAAGATACCCAGATCATCCGGAGTAAACAGGACAACATTCAGTTTACCGATAAACTCACTGCTTTTCCTGATCGGTACCTTATTCAGAAACAGACTCTTTCCCTTCGGGTGAAGAATGATCTTCAATCTCTGTTGATCTGCGGTACATTCCAGCATCGCGTATTCACATCCGTCACGGATCAGTTTTTCATCTTCATTGATCCGGAATGACCTGGTCAGTGACAGATAGACAAGACTCTCAAGTAAATTTGTTTTTCCCTGCGCGTTATTTCCAAGAATCAGATTAATTCCCGGTTCAAAACGTACAGATGCCTTATCATAGTTCCGGTAGTTCCGGAGATTGAGTTCATGAATTCTCATTCAATGACATACTCTCTTCCCGAAACACAGATAAGATCTCCGGGAAATAGCTTTCTGCCTCTGCGGTCTTCTTTCTCTCCGTTTACCTTGATTTCCAGTTCTTTCACCAGTATCTTTGCCTGACCTCCCGTATCGGCAATTCCGCTGAGTTTAAGAAACTGCTGCAATGTAATATACTCTGTATCTATCTTCATCTTTTACCCTGAGTCTTCCTTATTATATAATAAAAAGACCCGAAAAGCCACAAAACAGGCCGTATTTTCGTCAAAAATAAACAAATAAATAAAAAGCCTGTCCGGCTGTATAATTCGCTCAGAACAGGCTGTTTCAGGGCTGATTTTTAATTGTAGGTCCTTACCGGAAGTACCAGCTGCAGGATGGACTGATCTTCAGATTCATTGGTCAGGACAAACGGCTTCATATCACCGTTAAAACGTATACGGATATTTTCCGCGTCCAGGGCTCTTGCGGCATCGATGACGTAGTTACCGGAGAAACTGATATCCAGGGGATTACCCTCATAACTTACCGCTGTGAGATCTTCCTTGAATTCACCAATCTCCTGGGATTTGCTGGAAAGCGTAATATCATCGATACTGTTTAACTGTAAACGGGTAATAGACATGTTGTCTGTCTTGATAAAGGATGTACGGTCAATCGCATTGATCAGAGAATGACGGTTGATCACCAGATCATAGATGAACTCCTTGGGGATTAATCTTTCTGTCTCAGGATAGCCTCCTTCAAGTAATTTAGACTGTACAATGACATTCTCCGAAGAGAACTGGATCTTCTTTGTGCTAACACTGATCTTGATCTCTTCATCACTGCCGGAGAAGATATTCTTGATTTCATTCAGGCTCTTTGCGGGAACGGTTACGTTGAACTGTTCAACATTGATTGGGAAAGTCTTCTTTGCCAGACGATAGGAGTCTGTTGCGGTAGCGATGATCGAAGTACCGTTGCTTAACAGATTGACACCGGTAAGTACCGGTCTGGTTTCCTTATTACTTGTCGCAAAAGCTGTATTGGTGATGATCGTATTCAAATCCCTGGAATTCAGGGTAAACGAAGTTTCCGGAGCGGTAAAGTCAATATTCGGGTAGTCTGAAGGACGATATCCGTTAATTTTGAACTCTGCTTTGGCACCGGAGAAACGTGTCAGTGTCCCGTCAATGATTTCAATGGAAACTTCATCAGAATCGATTTTCTTTACAATATCCAGAAGATAACGTGCGTCAATGACGATTTTACCTTCTTCAATTACAGTAAGATCATCTGTACCGGATAATGTCATCTGAATGGAAATATCCGAATTACTGCCTGTAATCACAAGTTTGTCTTTTCCGGCATTGAGCAGAAGACCGCATAATGCAGGAATCGGAGAATTCGGAGAAACCGAACGACTGACGATCTGTAAGGAGTTATAGAACTTGTTACGATTGATTTTGAAATTCATGGGAATGACCTCCGGTATATGTATTCTTTTCAGGTTTAATAATTATTAAGCCTGTTGAAATTGTGGAAAACTCTCGAAAACGGGATAACCACCTGTATATTTTATCACTTCGCTATGTGAGAAAAAAGTGGAATGAAGTGGATAACCTTAACTCATGATCAGTTTTTCAATCTCATTTACAGCTGCCAGGAAGTTGGTATCTTTCTTGATTTCTTTTTCAACTTTGTTGCAGGCGCTGATAATTGTTGTATGATCACGGTTGCCGAATTCTTCTCCGATCTTCATGTAAGGAAGATCCAGGAGTTTGCGGCAGAGATAGATGGATATATGTCTGGCGTTTGATATGTTCTTCGTCCGGGTCTTGCCGGTGATCTGGGAACGTGTCAGGCCGTAGTAGTCCGCAACACACTTGATGATCTTCTTTGAGGATAAACCGTCTTTTTCGGAGACAACGACCTGGTTTTTCAGAGCGTTGACGATGGTTTCAAATTCGATATAGTTTTTATTCTTCTGGAACATGATGGCATAGAAGAGAACACGGTTCCAGGCACCTTCCAGGTCACGGATATTCCCGGAAAAGTTGGAAGCAATATAGTTCAGGCCGCGTTCATCTACGTCTTCGATTTCGTTACCGCTGTTTTTGATCTTCATCCGCAGGATTGCCAGAGATGTTTCAAATTCAGGGGAATCGATACCTACGGATAAACCACTGCTGAAACGGCTGATCAGACGGTCTTCCAGACCTTTAATTTCCTTGGGATGGCGGTCTGACGCAATACAGATCTGTTTGCGGTTATTCACCAGTTCGTTGTATACGGAGAAAAAGATTTCGTGGGATTTTTCCTTACCGGCGAGGAACTGGATATCATCCACAAGCAGTAAGTCCTGATTGCACATATAGTGTTTGAACTGGTCGATCTGGTTATTTTGGATAGCTTTGACTACTTTATCCACAAACTTCAGGGATTCAATGTAATAAACTTTCTTGTCCGGATAGTAGGTTTTGACATAGTTGCCGATTGCCATCAGAAGATGTGTTTTGCCAAGACCGGAATTTCCGTAGATAAACAGAGGATTATAGAATTCTCCGGGCTTGAGCGCACAGGCAAAAGAAGCGACCTGGCTTTCGCGGTTACAGTCGCCGACGACGAAATTATCAAATGTACGGTCCGGCTGGATCGGCATGGATTCGAATTCTTTGATGTTGATCTGGATTTCTTTTGGTTCGTCCTTTTCGTTGTCCGGTAATTCAAATTGGGTATATAGTTCAACGACGATTGGTTCATCCAGCTGTAATACTTCGATAAACGCAGCCTGGATCAGATCCAGAGAGTCGGAACAGATTCTCTTATTGACGATGTTATCGGTGACGAGAATCGCTTTGGTATCGGTAAGATCATAGATCTGGATATTTGTAAAAAAAGTATTAATGACCTCGAGAGCTATATTTTCATGGGAACGGAGGTTGTCAAGAACCTGGTCCCAGACATTGATATAATATTGACTACGGTTACTGCTCATAACGCAAAACTCCTGTACATAAAAGGTGCTGTAAGATTATTCAAGCACGTTCAAAACAAAAAGTCATCACTAAAATTGTGGAAAACTTTTTTGTCCACAAAGCACAAAATTCAAAAGATGGCTTAAGTACGCAGATTATTGAGTTTTCCACAGTTTTCAACAAATTTTGATTGTTTATAAAATGTGGAAAAGTTATACACACAGTGGAAAACTGACAAAACTGGGGAAAAACGAAGTAGATATTTTTTTGGTCACCACTTTATCAACATCAAAAAAAGGCTTAGTTAAGCCATTATTTACACTTTTCCACATTTTCCACAATTTGTGGAAAAGAATAACTTTTCCGTTGTGGAATCTCCGTGAATAACTCATTTTTTTGTAAGCGTTTGCACAAAAACAGCAAAATTATTCCACAAAAATCCGCAATTATCCTCAATGTTGAAAAACCGTTCAGATAGAAAGAAAAAGACACCGGAGTGTCTTATTCTTCAGTATTGCGTTCATCTGCAGCATACTTGATGCAGATATGTCTTTCGGCACCTTCACCTTCGCTCTCTGTCTTGATGTTGCGCCAGTTGTTCAGCGTTTTGTGTACGATCTTTCTTTCATCGTTGGGCATCGGATCGAGGACAGCGTCAACGTGAGATCTCTGCACCTGCTTGGCAATTCTCTTCGCCATGGAAGTGATCTTGCGGTAGCGGTCTTCCTTGTAGTTATTTACATCGATCAGGATATCTACACGCTGGCGGAATTCGTTGTTTACAGCGCCTCTGACCACGGTATTGAAGGCAGATAATGTCTTTCCCATCTTACCGATCAGGATCGCGTTATTTTCCGCATTCAGGCGTACTACGTATCCGTTATCCTTCTCTTCGATCGCTACTTCCAGATCCTGGTCGATCCCGGTAAAGAAATTACCAAGATAGTCAAAGATAAACTCTTTGATATCATCTCTGCAGTAAGCATCTACAGATACCGAAGAACCGATACCGAGAATTCCCTTCTTCTCTTCTGTAACGAAGTAAGTCAGTTCTTCCACGGTGCATCCTTTATCTTCTGCGGCAATCTTCAGTGCTTCTTCCAGATTTTTCCCTGTATAATTCTTCATCTGTTAATCCTACTTTCTACTGCTGTTTGTCGGTAATCAATTTCTGTACAAGCAATGTCTTGACGATTGTTACCACGGAGTGGATTGCCCAGTATAAGCTCATGGCTGCAGGCCACATAAGACCAAACATGAGGATCATGATCAGCATGGAGTACTGCATGGTCTGTGCCTGGGAGTTCTGGTTGACAGTTTCCGGACGACGATGATGTTTTTCCGCTTCTTCCTTGGCTTTCTTTTTAGCCATCCACTGCGGCAGCTGCATGGATATGTACTGGGAAGCACCCATGACGATAAACAGCAGGATGTACATATACTGGCCTTCACGGAATCCCTGTAAAGGCGTGGAATTCAGGTTCATGCCCAGGAACGGAGTGCTCTTGATTACGGATGCTCTCTGTACAGCGTGGTACATACCGATAATGATCGGGAACTGGATAAAGGTGATCAGGATCGTTCCGAAAGGATTGATGTTGTATTTGGCATACAGTTCCTGCATCTCCTTGCTCTGACGCATACGGGACGCATCATCGGTCTTTCCTTCGTATTTACGGTTGATCTTATCCAGCTGGGGCTGAATCAGCTGCATCTGCTGCTGCGCAACCTGGGATTTCATGGTAAAGATCATCAGTACGCCGTTTACCAGTACGGTCAGTAACAGAATTGCTCCGCCTACGCCGATCATCGGTGTCGTACGGTTCAGGAACTGTGCCATGGGCCATACGATCAGAGCGGCGAACCAGCTCTCTGTATCCATGGTTTCTTTAAACGTCGTTGTGAGTTCTATCAGTTTAATTGTGCCGTCTTCATTCATCGGCATACGGCATCCGGTGGCAGTGCTGATCAGTGTAAGAGCCAGCAGGAGAACCACCAATTTCTTCACATTTGCGGGAATCTTCATAATTTCTCCTTAATATATAGATACGAACTATTACATTTTAGCTTTTAACAACAGTTTTTCCAAGTTATTTTTATTTGAGCGGTAATCATGTTCCAGATAGCCAAACCGGATAATGATGATCAGGTCTTTCTGAGCACGTGAAAAATCTATAAGTTCCTGGCACATCATCCGCAGCTGACGCTTGTATTTGTTACGCTGTACGGCATTGCCGATCTTCCGGGGAAGAGAGATGCCGACCCTGGCCTGTTCTTCCTTCTTCGGAACGTAATACAAGACAAAACTGTGATTTGCCAGTTTCTTACCGGTTTTGATCAGTGACTGGAATTCATGCGGTTTACGCACACGATTGACTTTTTTCATAGGGAATAAAAAGACCACCCTGCGGTGGTCTTCTCTTTAAGCAGAAAGTACTTTTCTTCCTTTTGCCCTGCGTCTGGCAAGGACTTTACGTCCACCGACTGTGCTCATACGAGCTCTGAAGCCGTGTGTTGACTTGTTTTTCCTTTTGCTCGGCTGGTATGTTCTTTTCATTCATGCCACCTCCGTTTATATAAGAACAAATGCTTATATATAATACAGTTTGCTATAGTTAAAAGTCAACAAATTTACTTCTGTTATTTTACAAGTGTAATTTATGAGAAAAATCATGTGGTTTTTCCCGGGTCATTCCTCAGGTTTTTCAGTATTCACCGAGGGACAGCGAGCCGTTTTCACCACTTACCCAAAGAGCGAAATGACGCTCTCTTCCGTCTGTATCGGTAAAGGAGAAACCGTAACCGGGCAGATCTCCGATAAAGGTAAGCGTGACAGCTAAAGGTGTATCCGCAGGTAATTCATCGATGAGGAAGAGATCTTCGGAAGAATACTGCGGGTGGTCCCAGGGATCCATGCCGGTCAGAGTTATGGAACTGAACTTGAAGTCTTTCATGTTTTTCAGGGGATACAGAAGGATATCCGAAGAGACTCCTTCGCCGGACACATCCGCGTGCAGATAGTCTGCGATATTGGGATCTTCCGGATCAACAAAAGAGATTTCCGCAGGAAGAGACATATCCGGCTGGTAACGTCCGTAAATCAGATAATTCAGGCGGACGATACTTGTGATCCTGCCGTCTTGGCCGGTGCGGACCTTGACCAGATATGGTCCGTCTCCGGCATAGGAGATCTTAACTGCGCTGCCCGCATACTCATAAGGGACAGCAGTAAGCGCATGTCCGCCGGCAGGATAACGATAGTAAACGACATACTCTTCGGGGCCGTAGAGCACTTCTTTTACAACTTGTGAGGTTACTTCCTGAAGATAACAGGTATTGCCGTCCTGTGACCAGAGGAAGGCTGTAAATTCCTTTTCCGCATTCCGCATGTCCGCGTATTGTGTATCTGACGGCTGCAGCAGTTCTTCGTCATCGCGTTCAAAGATCCAGAACATGTCTGACGTTGCGGCATTGTAGTTCAGTCCTTCATCCGCGTACAGGGAACCGCCGTTGCCGATCTCCCGCAATGCCAGCAGATCTTTCCCTTTCACATGGGAGGTCAATACCTGGAAGGCAGTTACTTGTTCAGGCAATGCGGAACCATCCGGAAGAAAGCCGGAGCTGGTTTCTTCGGGGGTGATATACAACAAGTCCGGGATATCTGTCCATTCTTCAAACATACTGCGAACATCCATCGTTGAAGTAACATATTCATCCGCATAGACGTGGGTAAGCGTGACCGTTCCGTCCTTGAATGTCAGTTTCCGGTCCAGCAGATCTTCCGGAATCACCGGATAACAGGAATTCCAAGTACCCTCTAAATGTGTGAATAGATCCTGCTTGTTGTTGAGACCATCCGGGTATGGATCCTCATAGATCGTCTCTTCGGTCACAAACGGTTCTGCGGAAGGCGCGGAAGAAGGCTCCGGCCTGGTTGTGGTACAGGCAGAGATCATACTCAGTGATAACAGGATAAATAATATCTTATAGCATTTCATAATCCATCCCTCAACATATAAATAACAGGGTACATATACGTATAACTGTATAGTACTCTTGGACACAGGTAATGAATAAATCTGTATATTCCTATTGTAGGGTAAAAATCCTGTGGAGAAAAGAGAACATGAAAACATCCCGGTAATACACGGATTTTTCCGAACAGGTATCCAGACGTGTGGTCTAATACGTTTGCGAACGAAACAAGGAGGATAAACATGACACAAACCACGAAAAACCCGGGAGAACAAATGACTGAGGAGAATCAGGATAAGAGTACGTATGATACAATTAAATTTATCGACGAGGAGTTGCGTATGGAAAAGATAATCAACCTGGATGAACTGGAAGAAGAAGCTCTGGATGGATCTGAGAGCGCAATTAAAACCCTGTATGAGTATTACATGAGTGATGAACACCGTGATCCGGATAAGGCAGCGTACTGGCTTTCCTTTTCCCGGGAAACACAGATGTTTACTGCACCGCAGACACCGGCAGAACCGGAAGTATCCCCGGCAAAGAACTCCCAGGAAGAACAGTGGCTTCAGGATTACGAAAACGATGTGACGGATAAACTGATGTTACGGGATCTGCGTGAGCAGGTACAGGCAGGGAATCCTTTCGCAGCTATCGTCATGGGTGAAGTCTACACCGATGATACAGAGAGCGGGAAACAGGAAAAACTGCGCCTGTTTGAGACTGCCCGAAGTCTTCTGGAAAAGAATGCTCACATCCCGGGATATGCGGAATATCTGTACCGTCTTCTGTGCGCGAAAGGAGCGATACACAGAGGACTTTCAAAGAATCCGATGGATGAACAGGCGAAGATGGCATTTATGTGTTTCGTGAATGCGGCCGAACTGGCAGACGCTGACGATGACATGGGCAGTTACCAGCAGCTTGCGGAGTGCTACGAGAACGGCTTTGGCACACCGGCGGATACGCAGAAGGCAAAACAAGTTCTTGACCGCTGGAAAGAAATGAGTGGTGTCCTTGGCTTAATGACACTCGCAATCGAAAGACAGGAAGAAAACAATCGTCTGGAGGCGATCGATTACCTGCAGAGATGTCTGAACAAAGAAGACGAAGAGAATCCGGATCTCAAGGAACTTGCCCGGTATAAGCTTGGACTGATGGGTCTGCCGGATGAGACCGGAAGGATCCCGGAGATAAATACTGTGAAGTATTCCCTGGCAGAACAGTGGGCACCCGGCTTGGAAGAATTTTTCGTTCCCGAAGAGGAACAGGCATTTGTCCGTTCTTTAAGTACAGAAGAGAGTATTTCAAAACTGTTATCCATGAAAAACGCGGATATCCTGATGTATCTTGCGGATAAGCTGGATGAGGGCAGAGTATTCAAGTTTGTGGATTATCAAGGTCTGCTTGAAGGCATATGCGCGGAAATTACAGACGATCAGGGAAATTTCAATTACAGGTTCCTGGATCTGCACTGGGAAGCCGGAGATCTGGTCAATCACCTGGACAGAGAGAATTCGGAATCTGTGGATATCGCCGGCACGGCTATCTACGATACCCTGTTCCGATTGTTCAAACGTGCAGATGAATTAGGCAATGCGCAGGGCACATGCGGCGTCGGCTGGATGTATGCGTCAAACTATATTCACACAGATGATCCCACGCTGGCAGGAGAGTATTTCCTCAAGGCAGCCAAAATGGGCAATCCGGCAGCGTTAGTTGAACTGGGAGTATCTTGTGTAGATTTCGACATGTTCGATGAAGCGGTGGAATATATGGAAAAAGCCGTGGAGTGCAGTACGGATGATCTGAACAGGAGTGTTGCGTTATACAATACGGCATTTTTATACAGGGCAACCAATTACTCCGGATTGAATGTAAATCATGCGATTGAATTATACGAAGAAGCGATCTCTCTCGGGAATATGCTTGCGGCATACCAGCTGGGCAAGATGATCGCCCGCAGTGACGGCAGTCATTTCCCCAGGGATTTAGACAAAGCCAGAGAATATCTGGAACAGGCAGATCAAGCTAAAGTCGCAGGCGCGGCCAGGGAACTGGGCAACCTGTATTTCCTGGGTTATGGTCAGACCCCGGATTATGCCAAAGCAGAAGAGTATTACCTGCGTACCCTGGATGAAGAGCCGGAAAACACGGAAATCATGGTACGTCTTGGTGATATCCGTGACCGGATGAATGACTATGCCAATGCATTTGAATACTTCCGCAAAGCCGCGGAACTGGGTGATCCGGCAGGAATGTACATGTTGGGTACGTATTACCGGTACGGCAAGGGAGTAGCGCAGAACTACCGCATGGCTGTGGAATACCTCGGACAGGCATCCGATATGAATTATACAGACGCGACCAACGATCTGGCACTGATGTATGAAAACGGGGAAGGTCTGCCGAAGGATGAGATGACTGCGTATATCCTCTTTCAGGATGCAGCCTCAAAGAACAATATGTACGCGTACTGGAATCTGGCAAGGTTCAGCAGGAACGGGATCCACGTAGATAAGGACCCCCGGGAAGCCATTGAGTATTACGAAAAAGCCATGGAACTCGGACATGCGAATGCCGGTAACGAGATCGGGAATATGTATATGAACGGAGAAGGTATCCCGGCAGATCCGGAGAAAGCCTTGCAGTGGTATATCCGCGCGTCCAAACAGGGCAGTATCCCTGCCTGCAGGAATCTGGCAGATATCTTCCGCTACGGGAAATATGTGCCGGTGGATATCCGCCAGGCAATCTACTATTTACAGAAAGCTGCTGAACTGGGAGATGGTGATGCGGCGAACGAGATTGGTTTTATCTATGACCGCGGAGAGAATATCCCGGCAAACTATTCTAAGGCAATAGAATGGTTCTACAAAGCCGCAAATCTGGGTGAACCCATGGCCATGCGAAATATGGGCAGATATTTTGAAATTGGACGGGGTACGCTACAAAATTATGTCCACGCGAAACAGTGGTATGAAAAAGCGGTACAGGCAGGATATATGGAAGCTGCGTACTTCCTGGCCGGCATGTACATGGAGGGAAGAGGAGTACCGGTGAATCTCTCGGAAGGGCTTCGTTTACTGAAGCTTGCGGCAGGAAGCGGTGTACCGGATGCGATGAATGATTACGGGGTATGTTTTATCACCGGTAAAGGTGTACCGGTAAATGTCCAGAATGCGGTCTACTGGTATACCAAGGCGGCAGATGCCGGGTGCGCGATGGCAATGAAGAATCTCGGGGCAACCTATTTCCGTGACAGTCGTGTACAGCAGGACCTGAATGCGGCACTGCACTATTATGAACTGGCAACACAGAACGGACTGGATTGTTCGGCAGACATTGAGCAGGTACGCGCGCAGATCAATCAACAGCCAAAAAAGAAGGATTTCCTGTCCTGGCTGAAATAATACAGGTAAACGCAAAGGAGGTGAGAAGATGACCTATAACGGAAGTCAGAAAGAAAAAGAATATTACGAAGACAAACTGAGAAAACGTATGCTTCAGCTTCGGGATATTGTTTTCAATGTTGTCGTTATCGAGTTCAAAGATCAGTTGGATCCGCTGATCCGTGAAATGATCAAGGTTACTTCTTTCCCTCCCATGCTCGCAAGAGATTTTCTTGTGGATAAGATCACACCGGAATTCCGGGAAGCTCTGAAATCCGTAGGAGAATTGAATATCAATGACAATACAACAAAGAGGACCATCAAGAAACGTCTGCGGAATATCCATTCCAATCCGAAACTGATGTGGCTGCTGGATCAGTGTCTTCAGGAAGAAGAAGATCCTCAGGAATTCCTCGTCCGTGCGTTCAGGCACGCGGATATCTCGGCATCCATGAACTTTATCGAACAGATCGAAGAACCGTACCGCAGTCCTTTCTTTACGTCATGTCAGATCACAAAACCAGGTACAGCCAAAAATCTGGCTATTAAGATCCGGGATACGCGTAATGATTTTGTCGGGCATCTTACTCCTGACGCATGGGAAAAGCTGACCAGAGATGTATTTCTGGAAGGAATCGAAGACATACGCAAGCTTGCGGAAATGATCAAACATCCGGCAGTAACCGGAGAGATCGGTAAACTATACGCAGAGATCGATACAGCGGTGGCCACAGTGATGCGGGAACCTTTATCTTTTGAACAGTTAAAAGAAGATATCCCCGGATTCAGTGCAGAGAAGCTGGAAGGTATGCGGGAATCCTGGTATACCGATTTTGATGAAGGTATGATTTATCTGACCGACAAAGAGACAATTCTTCAGCAGTTCAAGAAGACAGACGCAAATAACGAGATCTCCAGACAACTGGAACAGATCTATGCGCGCTTGGACAAGGTCAGCGAAGAAGTCAGGGATCTGCGTTTTGAAGGACATGTACGGAATACGGGAGAGAACAGAGAACAGAATTCGTTAAAGTCTGCGGAAGTACTGCCGAGGCTGGATCACCTGACGACATACAAGAGCGGTCATCTGACCCGGGAGATGGAACAGGAGATCTTTACCAATGCGGTCATCTTTGCGGATAAATCCGTATGGACTTCACAGCCTTTACTGAAGTATATCCCGTATACACTGATTCCCGCGCTGAAGAAGAACGGCGCAAAGTTATTCGTGGACTGGGCGACCAGGACAGAGTTGTACCAGATGGAAACGAACCCTGCGGATCCTGCCGGAAAAACAGCGATGCAGGCTAGAAATCTGATGTCTCTGTTACATCATAATTCCAGTGTGGTATATGGACCTGTACAGAAGAATTTTGTGAATGCGCAGGAGAATCTGATCTACCTGGCAAAGAGGAATCCGGGAAAACGTTTTGTGATCCTGACCCAGGACAGGGAGTTTACTTCACGTCTAGCGGAAGAAGGGCTGTCCAACGTACTGCCTCTGATGATCGTCGCGGATGAATTCGGTGTACGCAGGGATGCCAGAGATATGGTGTATCCATTTGCGGTATACCGCTGTGAAGATGAACAGGAAGAAATCATTACCGAGCCGGAAGCTCTCGTTGGTCTTCAGGAAGAGGTCGAGAATATCGCTGAGACAGTAAAAAAAACTATAACTATTGATCCGCAGACGATCAAACCGGAAACCGGGGAGTTGTTGACAGGAAAAAATCACCCGGAACTTCATGACCGTGTATACACGGATAAGAAACAGCCGGTGATCCTGAAGGAGAAGATTGCGGAGGGTGGTGAAGGCACCATCTACCGTACAGATCTGCCCGGTACTGCCGCGAAGATCTACCACGAGAAGTCCCTGACGGAGAACCGCAGAGATAAACTGACACTGATGATGGAGTTAGAACCGCAGATCGAAGAGCTATGCTGGCCGGATACACTCTTGTATACAAAAGATCAGGAGTTCACCGGGTATCTCATGCCTGTACTGGAAGAAGGGTATGAGGATCTTACACATTCCGTACTGCAGTTGTCCAAAGAGGCAGTACAGAAGGAGATCCTTCCGCAGTGGGACCGTCTGGCGCTGGTAAAGCTGTGTATCAAGATCACGGATATCTTCATGCGCATGCACGAAAAAGGGATCCTGATGGGTGATGTGAATCCCAACAACATCATGATCAATATCCATTCCGCCCAGGATCCGGAAGTGCGTATTGTGGACTGCGACAGTATGCAGGCTGGTGGTTATCCCTGTCCTGTCGGTGTGAAGATTTTTACGAATCCGCAGATCTATGAACGCCTGGGCAACGATAATCCGCATTTCGGGGAATTCCTGCGGACGGAAGAAGACGAGTTGTACTCCGTGGCTGCCCTGTTATTCAAGATTCTGATGCTTAACGGTTCACCATTTGAGGGTAAGGGAATGACTTCGATCGACGAAGCGATGCGTACGTATAACTTCTCCTACAGATCAGAGAATACCTCCGGAGCGCAGACTCCGGACGGTCCCGGGAGAATGATCTGGAACAATACCCTGAAAGCAGTTAAGGACGACTTTGTGAAGGTATTTACCGGGAAGGGTTTTGTGTCACTGCAGGAGTGGAATTCAGATCTGGATTCCTACAGGAAAAATATACTGAACGGGAATTATACTTCCGAACTGATACCCAACAAGTACTGGGATAATCAGGCGCATGAGTATAATACAGACTTTACCTGTGAGTGGTGCGGCAGTGAAACCAATATGCCGAAAGAGAGATATGAGAAATATCATAAGATAAATATGCCGATGTTATGTCCGCGATGTAACGGGATGTTCCGGAGCCTGGAATACCGGCCGGTCTCTGAGGTGATGGATCAGGAGATTCCCCGGACACATACCTGCCGGATCTGTAAGAAAACCTATACCGTGGATAACTACCAAGAAGCGTATCTGGTCAACCGGGGAACGAAGAATCACGAAGAAGTATGCCCTGAGTGTAAAGAGAAAACACATACCAGAACTTGTTCATACTGCGGAAAGATTCTCTCTTATAACTACAAAGATTACCTGAAAGTGATGAATAAGGAAAGGGTACAGTGTGAGGATTGTCTGAAGCCGGTAGAGATGGAGTGTCATAAGTGTCATAAGACCTTTACCGACAGATTCAGCTACTATGACCGCAGAAGAAAAGCAGGAAAGTATTTCTATTGTAAAGAATGCAGAAAGATGGGATAAACGATGACACAGTTAATGAATATATTGGAAAGTGATATTGTTTCAACGAATGCGCCGCAGCTGATGGTTTGTATCCTGATCGATGCTTCGTATTCCATGATGGATAACCGTAAGATTGATATGGTCAATAACGGTATACGTGCTTTTCTGCGTTCGGGAAGAGAAGATATCTATGCCAGAGATAGTCTGGATGTATGCTTTATTACCTTTGGCGGTAACGGCGCGAAAGTGATCCAGGACTTTGCGAATGTACAGAAAGTGAAGTTTACGGATATCGTGCCGTTTGGCGGTACACCGTTAAAGACAGCTGTGGAATTTGCGGTGAAGAAGATCAGTGACCGCAGAGAATTCTGGAGAGAGATCGGAATCAGTGTCTTCCATCCATGGCTGATCATCATCAGTGACGGGAAATCCGATGAGGATATTACGGAACCGGCAAGGGTTGTCCAGCAGATGTACCGGGATCACAAGCTCAAAGGGAAGTGTATCGGTGTAGGTGACGGCAGTGAGACAGAAGATCTGAAGAGATTGGCACCCAACGGTGTGGTGGAGACCATGAATGCGATGGAGATCACCAATTTCTTTACCATGTTGTCCAGGTCTGCCGCAGCCATGAGTATGTCAGCACCGGATGCGGAGGATGACTCCTATGGAATCAAGATATAAGATTGCCCGGGCATATGCGGCAGGAGAGAGTCATGAACTGATGGGGATTCCCTGCCAGGACAGGATCTGCGTTCAAAGAAAGAATGGTGCGGAATGCGCGGTATTGGCGGACGGCGCCGGGTCAGTGGAGAATTCGCAGTATGCCAGTGCCGCAGTTACACAGGTGTTGGCAGAAGATTTCTGTACTTGTGCAGACTACTGGCTGGCGATGAACGATGCGCAGCTGAAAGCGTATATACAGGAGCTCTCTGCCGGGGCAATGCGTGTGTATCCGGGGATGGCGGCAGACTGCACGCTGTTGTTTTTCGGGTCATACAAAGATCAGATTCTGATTCTTCATATCGGGGACGGGATCATCCTCGGGGTTGGTGAAGAGGCGGAAGTCATCAGTCTTCCCGAACATGGCGCGGAACCCAACCAGACATATTTCTTATCCGGACCGGAAACGGAGAAACACCTGCGTATTTACCGGGAAATACCGGAAGGGGCGGATACCCTGGTAATGACCAGCGACGGCTTGGAACGGGTGTTGTATGATCCGGTGATGCATATTCCCGCAAATGCCGTAAAGATCATGCGCCAGTGGATCACGGAGAACACGGAAGAAATCGTGTCGCAGAAACTGGAAGAAACGATCCGGGAATTATTCCGGAAATATACGACGGATGATCTGAGTATCGCTGTCATTTATAAAAGATATACAGAGTAAACATAAAAACTCCCGGGAAACCGGGAGTTTCTGTATCCGATAAGAATATAACGGAATCAGATCTTGTTGTCGCAGCCGAGAACATCAACGATCTTATGCTTAACAAGCTGTTTGATGTTTTCACGGGCAGGCTTCAGATACTGTCTCGGATCGAAGTGTTCCGGATGATCATTGAAGTATTTACGGATCGTTCCGGTCATCGCAAGACGGAGGTCGGAGTCGATGTTGATCTTGCAGACAGCCATGGAGGATGCTTTTCTCAGCTGTTCTTCAGGAACACCGACAGCATCCGGCATATTTCCGCCGTTTTCGTTGATCATCTTTACATATTCCTGCGGTACGGAAGAAGATCCGTGCAGGACGATCGGGAAGCCGGGGAGACGTTTGGAAACTTCTTCCAGAATATCGAAACGCAGCGGCGGCGGAACAAGGATACCTTCCTCATTTCTTGTGCACTGTTCAGGTTTGAACTTGTATGCGCCGTGGCTTGTGCCGATGGCGATAGCCAGAGAGTCACAGCCTGTTCTTCTGACGAATTCTTCAACATCTTCCGGACGTGTGTAGGAAGAGTCTTCGGCAGCGACTTTTACATCGTCTTCAACACCGGCAAGGGTACCGAGTTCTGCTTCTACGACAACACCGCGCGCATGAGCATACTCTACGACCTTCTTGGTGATCTCGATATTCTCTTCAAACGGTTTTGAAGAAGCGTCGATCATGACAGAGGTGAATCCGTCGTCAATACAGGATTTACATGTTTCAAATGAATCACCATGGTCAAGATGGAGAACGATCGGAAGACCGGTTTCGATCACAGCAGCTTCAACCAGTTTTACCAGATAGGTACGGTTAGCGTAAGCACGGGCGCCTTTGGAAACCTGCAGGATAACAGGAGCGTTGCATTCTTTCGCAGCTTCTGTAATTCCCTGAATGATTTCCATGTTGTTGACATTGAAAGCACCGATTGCGTATCCGCCGTTGTAGGCTTTTTCGAACATTTCTTTTGATGTTACAAGAGGCATAATTAAAATTCCTTCCTAGTTGTATAAATACACTTTTATTATACTTCGAATATGGAAACAGAGCATGAATAAATCACAGGATTATTCTAAAAATGATCTTTCTGCGGGAAAAGTCATTTTGTTTTCTGTCCTGAGAAGTTCCGGTATTGGGTAGGCGTGACCTGGTACTGTTTCCGGAAGCACCTTGTAAAGTAGTTTGAATCCTGGAAACCGACTTCGGAACTGATCTGGGAGATGGAAAAGTTAGAATTCTGCAGCAGGTCCGCCGCAATCTTCAGCCGGTATTTGACAAGGTATTCATTGGGAGTCATCTGGGTTTCTTTTTTGAACAGACGGATAAAGTATGGCGTACTCAGGCCGAGGTGTTCTGCCATCTCTTCAATACGGAGTTCGGAGTGATAATGACGCTCAATGTTATAGACTGCGCTGTATACCGGGAGACTGTATCTGCCGGAGCGAAACCGGCGTACGGCTTCACAGGCTACACGGATCAGCCGTTCATTCTCGTTCTCACTGTTCAATGGACCGGAAACGATCAGTACGTTTGCCGGAGAATACTTCCGGGAAGTGTTTGATACAGCCCGTCAGCTGGATCCTCAGTATCGTCCGATGACCGGTGCGTTTGAAAAGAACTCCAAACCAGAGCTGTGCCAGATTTATCCGGTCTGTGACTTCATCCAGGGTGAACTGACATGGAACTTCGCTGACTTCCAGACTTCGGAGGGTATCTTCCGGGTCAACGGAAATAAAAAGGGCGTATTCACAAGAACACGCCAGCCTAAAGAATCCGCGTTCATACTGAAGAAACGCTGGGAAAACAAATAAGACAAGAGAAAGCTGCTGGAATCCGGCAGCTTTTTAGTATTCAAACTTACGATAATACCGGCGTGTGGTCATGGGATGATCCAGGTCGTATTCCAGCCAGGCATCGACCCGGTCATTGACTGCCCGCATGACCAGGTGAGAGATACTTCCCCGGTATTCTTCCCGGATTCCTGTAAGAGGATATTCCCGGGTATCGATGATCGTATAATTCCCGCATACTTTCGGAAGAAAGCGTGCTACTCTCTCTGCCAGGGGTCTCTGTTCATCTTCTCCCATATACAGGATGACCGGTGTATCTCTGGTGATGACTTCCAGCATGCCGTGGAAGAACTCCTGGCATGAACAGACCCTTGTACGGATCCAGAGTTGTTCCTCCCAGTAACACATGCCATGGGAGTATATGGCGCCGTACAGGTTTCCTGAAGCGACCAGGTAGAACGGCATGTCCGGTGCTTTGCGCAGCTGTCCGGTGATCTTCTGGGCAAATTCTTTTGCCCAGGCATCTGCCTCTTTTCCTGTCTCTGCCAGAGCCTGAGGAAGATATTCCTCCATGTTCAGGCAGTAATCCTCATACTCCGGGAACTCCCGGTTCTTATACATCAGGTACTGGCATACCATGTAGAACTTCAGCTGTTCGTTCTTGGGGGATACAATCAGATAATCATATAGATCTGACTGTGTCAGGGTAGAGCCCGGTGTATCGATGAAACTGAAAACCGTACCGCCGATCTCGCGTACTTTCCTGACCATGGCGGTCATCTCCTGCGTCTCTCCGGACACGGAAGAGAAGATGGCGACAGAACGTGCGGTAAAGCGTTTATTCCCGGTGGTGGTGAACTCGGCTGCATTCTCCGCGTATACAGGAAGTGTGCTTCTTCCCCGCATGTATACTTCTGCCTGCATGGCACTGGCATAAGTACCGCCGATACCGATAAACCAGATACCGTCAAATTCTTTCTGCCAGATCTGGTCAACGATCTTCTCAATCTCTTTACGCAGGGACAGTCCTGTACGTATATTGTGCAGGATTTCCTGTTCTTTCTCTTCGTTCCAGAGAACTTCGGTTTCTTGTCTGGTATTATTGATAGACATGTGGATCTCCTTCCTGGGGGAATGCCCCGTGATATGACAGTGTTTCAGAGGCTTCCCGGGAGCCTTGTGCCATGGCTTCAGCGATAGACTTCTTCTGGTACAATCCCGCCAGGAAACCGGCTGCGTAGGCATCTCCGGCACCCATGGTATCTGTCACGGAAGTTACCGGACAGGCAGGACAGACCGTGAAGCCATCATCACTCAGGACAATACTTCCGTGTTCACCCAGAGTGGCTGCCACGATTGCGGGACCTTTCTGTTTTGTTTCAAGCATTCTCTGACGCAGAACAGGATCATCCTGACCTGCGGAAAAGAAGACGATGTCGGTATAGGGCAGGGCTTCCCTGACCCTGGGATCTGTCTCATCCCGGTCTGCACAGTCATACGCGATCACCGCGCCGAGCTTCTTCAGTACCGGGAAGTATTTCTGATTTGGACCCCAGAGATCACACAGGCAGTAATCCGCACCGGCAATAAACCGAAGATCTTCCTCCGTGAGAGAATATCCGTCATTTACACCGTCGTCGTAATCTCCCAGGATACGTTCGCCCTCAGATACAAATACGTCGCATACCGCGCTGTTTCCGGCCACGATATGTACGTGGGAGAGATCTGCCCCATAGCGTTTCAATTCCCGCAGGATCAGCTCTCCGGCTTTGTCATTTCCTGCGGAACCGGCAAAAGCCGCAGGTATGCCCAGCATCTGCGCGTGGACAGCACAGTTGACAGAGCCGCCTCCGGCATAACATACGTCTCTTTCAGGAAAGTGATAGCGGTCGATACAATGACTTCCGAAACATACAAGCATAGGTTTACCTCTATGTTTTATGTTAGCGTCATCATCCGGGATGAACAATCCTCAGAAATTCCTGTGCATTCAACCAGGAAAACAATTTCTGTTTTCTGATTCTCTGAAATTGTCCGTTCAGCTGTTTTGATAACTCCGGAAGACTGCATCACTGCACCGACGGCTCACCGTCTTCGGGATGTGTCGTTTATTCCTGTTTTTGATCCGGCTGATGTTGAAATAACAGAATCAACCATGCGCAGACTGTATCAATTCCTCAACGTAAGTATGTATTTTCCGGTTCTTGGAGCACTTCTGTCTCTATCATTACGAAGAATTTCGGAGGTATGCATTTAAAGCATAGATTTTATACATAATATGCATTTTGAATCATATTAAGCCGGTGTTATTTTGAAAGTGTAAACAGGAAGAAACTGTTGGCAAAGTCAAAAAAGGAGGCTTAAAAATGAGTAAGAACGAGATCAGGCTGCCGGTATCAATCATTCGTGGCGGCACAAGCAAGGGTGTGTACATTCTACAGAAAGATCTGCCTGAGAACAAAGACAAATGGGAAGGAATCCTGCTCAGGCTGATGGGAAGTCCTGATAAGAAACAGATTGACGGACTTGGCGGAGCGACATCTGTCACCAGCAAGGTGGCAATCATCCGGAAGTCGGACAGACCGGATGCGGATGTTGACTACACATTCGCCCAGGTATCTGTAGATAAGCCGCTTGTCAGCTACAAGGGAAACTGCGGAAATATCTCTTCCGGTGTTGGTCCGTTCGCAATTGAAAAGGGACTTGTTGAGGCCAAAGGAAATCTGACACCTGTACGTATCTACAACACGAATACGGATAAGATCATTGTCGCGGATGTGAAGACCGAAGATGGCGAAGTAGTGTATGACGGTGACTTCCGGATTGCCGGTGTTCCGGGTACCGCGGCACCGGTCAGGCTGAAATTCGTACAGCCTTCCGGAACCTTGGGCAAAGGCCTGCTTCCGACCGGGAACGCAGTGGACGTGCTGGATGTTCCAGGTTTTGGGAAAGTTGAAGTCTCGATCGTTGATGCGGCAAACCCGCTGGTATTCGCAAGGGCGGAAGACCTCGGGCTGACAGCGAAGGAACTTCCTGCAGATCTGGACAATGATCCGGTAAAACTCGATCTTCTGGAAAAGGTAAGAGGGGAAGCGGCAGTGAAACTCGGGTTGATCCAAGACGCGTCAAGGTCAGCATGGGAGACACCGGGCATTCCGAAGATGACATTCGTAGCGAAAGCGGACAGCTATACATCAAGTGACGGGAAAGAGATTGCAAAGAAAGATATTGACCTCCTGTCGCATATGATGTCTATGCAGAAGACACATCCGAGTTATGCAATGACAGGCGCGATGTGCACGGCAGCTGCAGCGGTCGTACCCGGAAGCATCGTACAACAGGTTCTTCCGGAGAATGTCGACACACAGTTCATCCGGATCGGACATCCGAGCGGGATTCTCGAGTGCGGCGTTGACTTTGAAGAAAAAGATGGTGAACTCGAAGTTATCGACACATTCGGATTCCGTACTGCAAACTATCTTGCCGAAGCAACCGCAAGAGTAAGACTAGAGAATAAAGGAAAAGGGGAAAAATAAAAAATGAATACAACTACGGCAATCGTATCACTTGGAGTTCTGGTTCTTGTAGTAGCAGCAGGATTTATCAAAAAAGTAAACATTGGTTTCCTGGCTATCGGTGCCGCGTTCATTCTTGGTACTTGGGGAGGATTGACAGCTAAGAACATTACATCCGGCTTTTCATCCTCTATGTTCGTAACACTTGTCGGTGTCACATTTCTGTTCGGTATGGCATCACAAAACGGGACACTTGACTTGTTCTCTAAAAAGATCGTTGCCCTCGTTGGTCAGAGAACGTATCTGATCCCGATCTTGATGTTTGTCCTCTCTGCCTTCATCTCGGCAATCGGACCCGGACACATCGCAGCCGGCATCCTGATGACAACATTCGCAGTCTATCTGGCATTTGAACTTGATATCAACCCGATGGCTACTGCGCTTTACGCAAAGCTCGGTGCCAACGCAGGCTGTGCTTCCACACTTTCCATGACCGGTATCCTGGCTAAAAACCTCTCCGAACCTCTCGGATACAGCGGTTTCGGTCTGCATCTCTTCCTCACAACTCTCCTGTCAGGATTTGTGTTCACATGCATCATCTACATCATGTACAAAGGCTACAAGGTCAAGGCTGACAATCCTCTGAAGCTCTCTGACCTCCCAAAATTCAACCGTGAACAGCGTCTGACAATGGTTGCTATCATCGTCATGGTCATCTTCTGCATCGGCTTCAAGTTCGATACCGGACTGTTCGCGTTTATAGCGGCATCAGTTCTGATCTTTCTCGGCTGTGCGGATGAGAAAAAAGCGATCAAAGCTATCCCGTGGGGAACTCTGATGATGATTTGCGGCGTTGGCGTTCTGGTCAACGTTATTGATAAGCTCGGAGGCATCCAGCTCATTTCCAACACGCTTAGTACATTCATGACAGCGAAGACAGCATCTCCGATTATGGCAGCGACATCCGGTATTCTTTCCTGGGTCTCTTCCACAACAGCTGTTACAATGCCTACGCTGTACCCGATTTCTGCCGAAATTTGTCAGAAGTTCGCAGATGTCAGCTATGTTGAACTGATCTCCGCAATCACAGCGACTTCTTTCGCTGCCGCAGTTTCACCGCTCTCCACCGGCGGCGCAATCATCATGTCCTCTTATTCCGCTGCCAAGGAAACGACTACAGAAGAGATGAATAAGATGTTCCGTACACTCTTCCTGTTATCCGTCCTGAATGTCCTTGTCAACGTTGTGATGGCAGCATTAGGGGTGTTCAATCTAGGTCATCTGTTTTATTGATCGGTAAACAAAGTGTTTAGGATACCTGCCTCTTTGAAAACATAGTATGATTATTATTAACTATAATCAGAGTTTTCAAAGAGGAGGTATCGGATGGATTTTCGTGAACTGCAGTACGTCCTGGCAATACAGAAATATGGGAATATTTCTAAAGCTTCAAACGCTCTTTATATGACCCAGCCGGCGCTTTCCAGATTCCTCCAAAACCTGGAAAATGAACTTGGTGCGCCTGTGTTCAAGCGGCTGGGAAACAAATATATCCTGACATATGCCGGGGAGAGGTATGTTGAATATGCGCGGCAGATCCTGAATATCAAGAAAGAACTCGATCTTGAGATCAGTGATATCGTGCATAACAATACAGGTATCCTGAAAGTCGGATTCCCGACAATGCGGGCAGCATATATGCTGCCATGCACCCTTCCTGTGTTTCATGAGCGTTATCCGAATGTCAAGCTTGCTATCCATGAGGCAAATTCCGAAACACTGACAGAAATGATCGTCAACGGTGACATTGACCTTGCTTTCTATAATTACTTTGAATCACATCCTAATGTCGGATACAGCGTGATCAGTAATGAAGAGATCTTGCTCGTTATGAGCAGAAAGAACCCACTTGCTGACAAAGGTGTGCTGATCGAGGAAAGCGTTTATCCGCACATGAATCTGAAAGAATTGAAACATACAGGCATCATATTCCAGATGCCTGGCCAACGGACGAGGCAGTCTGTGGAAAGGCTGCTGAAACGGGAAAAAATCGAACCGAACATCGTCCTTCAAACAGCTAACATCACTGCCGGATATGAATTGGCAGCGGAAAACTACGGTGTGTTTTTCATTACTGATACGCACTTGAAACATATGCCCGGACAGGAACGGATCGTATGTTTTTCAATCGGAAACCCGCGAACGACCGTAGATTTTGTGGCGGCTTACCGGAAGAACAGCTACATACCGTTTCATGCCGAAGAATACATGAAGATCGTACGGGATTTTACCTGATTCCGGAAATGAAGAGTATAAATCATGGACTTTAAAGAACTGAATTATATTATTACGACAGCGGAGTGTAAAAGTGTTACCAGCGCAGCAAAAAAACTTTATATTTCGCAGCCGACTTTAAGTTATGTCATAAATAAGACAGAAAGAGAACTTGGTGTCAGGTTGTTTGACAGAAGTTCCAATCCGATTGCTTTGACATATGCGGGTGAAAAATATGTTGAAAAGGCAAAGGTCATCCTCCGCGAGGGTGAAAACCTGAGGCGGGAGATGAGTGACATTGCCGGCGGAGACAGCGGCAGACTGAATATCGGGATGCCGACCGAGCGGGCGGGATATATGCTGCCGAAGGTGCTCGGAAGGTTCCGCGAGTCCTTCCCGAAAGCTGATGTCCACCTGGTCGAAGCCAGAAGTTCAGAGATCATCCGTGATCTGGAAGAAGACAAGATTGAACTGGCTGTTCTGCCGGTGTGCAACAAGGATCTGCCGGGAAATATGGTAACGGAACTGATCTGCTATGAAGGACTGTACCTGATTGCCGGAGACGGTATGATCAAGGACGGGATGCTTATAAAAAAGGGTGATGCTACACATCTGCCTCTTGTAGATCTCTCTTGTGTCAATGACCTGCCGTTCATTCAGACAAGTTCGGAACAGTATATCCGCAAATATATCGAACAACTGAAAAAGACGACAGCACTTGATCCGAAGGAAGTAATCGAGGTGTCCTCCGGATTTGCTGCCGTCCAGCTGGCAAGGGAAGGTCTCGGCATCACGATCGTATCTGACCGGGCGATCATCCCGCATGGCGGATTATCGGAATTCAACTGTTACCGCTTCCGGGAGCCTGAAGATCTGTGGGAGGTTAATGTGATTTACAAGAAATCCACATATCTCGGCCGACCTGCCAGTTATTTCATTGGTCTGCTGAAAGAAGTGTTTTCATCAACGAGCCGGAATCCATAGATCCGTCTTTTTTATAATATCAGGGTCATATCGTGAGTCAGATGGTATTGAATTTTTCCAGGATTGTCCGGAGTTGTTTCTCAATTTCCGGTACCCACCACAGAAGATATCCGGCCTTGGTGGGATGAACGCCGTCATGCATATACAGGAGATAGAGATCTTTGGGGATATCATTCATCTCGTTATGCCAGAGATCAATAACCTCAATATCCCACTTTTCCGCAATATCCAGCAGCATATTCACCATCTTCTGGTAGCGGGGATTATCAAATTGTGTACCGGTGAAGAAGATGATCGGACAGTTCCAGGTATTGCGTACATACGTGATGATATACTCGATACTGCCTGCGGTTGTATGAAGATCAAACTTTGCAGGATCATACGAAGTGCTTACTTTTCCGAGGTCGGAGCCAAATACCGCGTCATTTGTGGATAACTGGCAGAGAAAGAAATCGATGGGATCGGTATCTTTTGTGTGCTTCTTTAAACGATCGACATAAGATAAAGAATTACGGGCAGCCAGGGTAGAAGCCAGTACCGCGTCCATGGTTATGGTACAGTGATTGCGTCTGGACAAGTATGCGGCAAGCGAAGTAAACCGGGATGTCATACCGAGAGTGACGGAAGATCCAAGTAACAGGATCTTTTTGTTATAGAGAATATTCTGCGGCTGTTCGTCAGTGCGGGAAGGATTGTAGCGGAAAGAGTTACCACGGTCAAAAGGCCCGAAGAAGAAGTGCAGAAGATAGATGCCTGCACCTGCCGCAAGAATAAGAATAATGATAAATAACCATTTCATACCATGAACATATCACAATTTATAAGAAATACAAGCAAAGATTTGTCAGTCAGTCAAACAATTTAAATAATATATGTCGATTCTTCTTGACAAATGTAAGCGGTTAGATGTACAAAGGAGTTGTTAGATTGGTTGGTCAGCCAAAATAATAAAAAGCAAGAATGTTAAAGGGGGTATAAATATGTTAGCGTTCTGGCGTTCGATTTTCTACTCTAAGTTAGCAGCTCCGATTTTCGCATGGGTTGCCGGCTTAATGGGCGTAACACCGCAGGTTTGTAAAGAGTACTGCACATCAGGTATGATTCTGTATGGACTGAAATGGTTCCTGATCATTCTTGCGCTCTGTGCAGCAATCTGGGCACTCTGCATCTATCTGGCAAAGAAGAAGAACAGCACAAAGAAGCCGGAAGAAGTTAAACCGATGGCTAAATGGGCTAAGATCCTTCTCGGCGTCCTCTCTTGCCTTCTCGTACTGGGCGGCACGATCGGAGCATCTACAGTACAGCAGCTGGTTACCGTCAAGGGACTGAACAACCAGGGTAACTCTGAACAGTATGATCCTGCCAACACAGCACCTCTGGCATCCCAGCCGATCAAGGGCAAGAAACTGTTCTGGTTAGGTTCATCTGTATTCCAGGGCTTCGGCGCAGGCGGA